>NZ_JAIP01000022.1:0-22774 GCF_002924605.1 Petrotoga sp. SL27
GTTTGTCATTGATTACGCACTTGTTTTACCTCTTTATCAGCCTCAAGGGTTGAGGGTCCATCGCTCTTGGCTAAAAGGATGGATAAATAATCCAATTTGGCCTGGTGATTATTATTATAACTACACCAAAGTTGAGTAATAATTTTGCTAAGATATTGTAAAAAGAAAATTTTTTGTAGTAGAATGAGAAGAGAGGGGGGATCCCCTCTCTTTTTAAGTGATTACTTATTAAGTATATTTAACAGAGCGGAGGTGTTTTCTTTTGACAACATACATTATCAGAAGGTTGTTATTACTCCCTTTGATTATGTTGGGTGTTACTTTGATAGTCTTTTCTATGCAGCAATTACTCGGACCTTTGAAACTTTTATCTACTTATGTTGATCCAAATACTTATGCTAAATTATCCGATCAGGATAAAATCATTTTAATGGAGCAGTATGGTTTGACTGATCCCTTGCCAGTTAGATATGGCAAATGGATTGGGAATTTGCTCAAGGGTGATCTGGGATGGTCTGTGGTAGGGAAAGAACCGGTTATTGATGCTTTATTACATAGATTTCCCTATACTGTAGAATTGGCACTATATGCTCTTTTCCCTATAATAGGAGTTGGTATATGGTTCGGGGTTACTGCAGCAGTCCACCATAATTCATTCATAGATCAAACTATTAGAATATTCGCTTTAATTGGCTGGTCTTTGCCAGATTTTGTTTGGGCAATCATGGTCTTATTGATATTTTATATTGGATTGGGATGGTTTCCACCAGGTAACTTAAGCTTGTGGGCGGATGAAGTTGTAAAAAGTGCCACCTTTAATAACTATACTCGTCTTTTGACTATAGATGCATTAATCAATGGAAGAATCGATGTATTTTGGGATGCTTTAAGACATATTATAGGTCCTATTATTGCTATATCTTGGTTATGGTGGGCTAATCTATTGAGGATAACACGATCTTCGATGTTGGAAGTTCTTAGAAAAGATTACATAAGGACTGCAAGATCAAAAGGGTTGTCAGAACAAGTAGTTATAAACAAACATGCCAGAAGAAATGCTCTAATCCCTGTTGTAACAACCGCAGGTCAAATGGTTATTGGTTTGTTGGCAGGGGTTGTTATAGTAGAGATGGTTTTTGTTAGAACAGGTTTAGGATCCTTCGCGGCAACAGCTGCTCAAACACTTGATTATGCTTCTATAATGGGTGTTTTATTGTTCACTTCTTTTATTCTTATTGTAGGAAATCTTATAATCGATGTATCTTACGCGTTCATCGATCCAAGAATCAGGTTAGGGTGAGGTGAAAATTGTGAATGAAGAAACAAAAAGGGCGTTGAAACGTTTTTTTACTAATCCTTCTGCCATCATTGGTTTTTCTATATTAGTACTTTTCATAATTATTGCAATATTTGCACCAGTAATAGCACCTCCTCATTTACCAAGCGAAAGAAACTTAGAAAGAGCTCGTGAATTAATAAATGCTGATTCAAATATGGATAAAGATTCCATCATTCAAGAGTTTCAAAACTATTGGGAAGACACATATTTTTTTGCTGAAATGGATTATCAAGATATGTCAAATTTGATGGAAAGTGTTGAAAAGTTTGAAGATGGAGAAATCGAAAAAGAAGAGTTAAAATCCGAAATTAAAGAATTAGTTGATATGTATGTTCTAAATATGTCATACTACGAAGATTTTGATGAAGATACTAACGGTGTAATTAGAAGGTTGAGAAATGAATATAAAAACGTAGTTAAAAGGTATGAAAGGTCTTTAAGATTTTCAGAAATGATCAGCAGCCTGCAATCATTCGAAGGGCAAGATTTCAAAAATGAATCCTTAAAAGTTTATGAAACATTAAACAAAGATTTCCTGAACTCAATTGAATTCGATCCCTTCTTGATTCCCAATGTGGTTTCAACATTAGAACCTATACCACCATCGCCTGAGCATCCTTTTGGGGTAGTAAATCAAAAGGATATCTTTTATGGTGTTGTATGGGGAAGTAGAACCGCTTTTCAGATAGGTTTGATAGTAGTTTTAATATCAACTATCATCGGGCTTTTTATAGGTTCAGTTGCTGCCTATTTTGGTGGATGGCTCGAAGAAGTTCTGATGAGAATCACGGATATTTTTATGTCAATACCTTTTATGCTTGCAGCTATGGTTTTAACAACTATTTTAGGGCTTGGAGTTAGAAATATGATGATTGCTTTGATAATTTTTGGTTGGATGGTCACCGCAAGATTGATCAGAGGGAACATACTTCAAGCCAAAAACGAACAGTATGTTATGGCCGCCAAAGCTCTCGGGGTAAGAGATGCGGCAATTATAGTCAAACATATCTTACCTAATACGATATTTCCCGTTTTGATAAATGCTACCATGAGGATTGGATCAATGGTTATCACTGCAGCAGCTTTGAGTTTCTTGGGTTTAGGTGCACCACAAGGATACGCTGATTGGGGATCAATATTATCATATTCCAGAGACTGGATCATTGGGGGTACAAATCCAAGCCAGTACTGGTTCACAATATTGTATCCCGGGGTGGCTATGATTCTTTTTGTCATGGGTTGGAATTTATTGGGGGATGCCCTAAGAGACGTTTTCGATCCAAGAATGAGACGATAAAGTGAGAGGAGGAAGCTTTTTGAAAGATAACAATAGTGAACCTATACTTCGTGTTGATAATTTGCATGTCCACTTTAAGACAGAGGACGGGATAATAAAGGCTGTAAACGGTGCCAGTTTTGAGCTTTACCCTGGGGAAACCTTGGCAATTGTTGGAGAATCTGGTTCAGGTAAAACTGTTACCGCACTAAGCACTATAAGGCTGCTAGACGAAAACGGATGGATCGCTGAAGGAGAAATACAGTACAAAGATATGGATGTTTTGTCTTTATCGTACAATCATCTCAGAAAAATACGAGGTAAAGAGATCTCGATGATTTTCCAAGAGCCTATGACCGCTTTAAACCCAGTCTACACGATTGGCGAACAAATCATGGAATCTCTTGAATTACATCTTAAAATGAATGAAAAAGAAGGTAAAAAAAGAGCGATCGATTTATTAAAAAAAGTTGGTATTCCTGAACCAGAAAGGCGAATCGACCAATACCCTCACGAATTATCTGGTGGAATGAGGCAGAGAGCTATGATCGCTATGGCTTTAGCTTGCAACCCTTCCATACTTATAGCAGATGAGCCAACTACTGCGCTGGATGTTACCATTCAGGCACAGATACTGGAACTCATGAAGGATTTACAAAATGAGTTTAAGATGGCAATAATCTTTATTACACATGATCTTGGAGTAATTGCCGAGATGGCTGATAGGGCGTTAGTTATGTATGGGGGAGAAGTGGTTGAAAGTGGTGAAATCAAAACCATTTTTAAAAGGCCACGTCATCCATATACATGGGGGTTGATGAATTCTATTCCCAGAATAGACAAAGAAGAGGAGAGGTTGCTTTCAATTCCTGGTATAGTTCCAAACCCCTTGAACTTTCCAAAAGGTTGTAAATTTTCAAACAGGTGTTTCTTTGCTGACCAAAAATGCGTAGATGAAGATCCAAACTTGGAAGAAATAGAGCCATGTCATTTTTCCCGTTGTTGGCACATAGATAAATTATTGGAAAATATGAACAAAGTTAAAGAAGGTGAAGTATAGTGCCAAATAGTGACAAAATAATACTAAAGGTTGAAAATTTAAAAAAATATTTTCCTGTTAGAGCAGGTGTATTCAAAAGGATTGTTGCTAACGTATTAGCTGTAGACGATATTAGCTTTGAAATAAAAGAAGGAGAAACTTTGGGGCTTGTTGGAGAATCAGGTTGTGGTAAAAGTACAGCGGGAATGACCATCCTAAGATTATACGAACCAACATATGGACGAATTATAATGGGAGATCAAGACACTACACCTTGGTTTATGAAAAATACCACCATTAATCAGTATGTTAAAAAGATTTATGCAGACAGATTCGAGAAAATGAAAAAAGAATTAGGCTCAGAAGAAGAAGTTATTAAGAATTTGGATAATGAAATAGATAAAAAATACGCACAATTATATTTTCAAAATGGAGTAAGAGAAATAAAAAAAGATTTGTTGTCTAATTTGAACGAAAAAAGAAGAACCTTCAGAAAAAATGCTCAAGTCATTTTTCAAGATCCATATTCTTCTTTAAATCCAAGAATGAGAGTACTGGACATCATAGGAGAAGGTATGAAAGTGAATAAAATGGGTACATCTTCTGAAATCAGAGATAGAGTTGCCAACTTAATGGAAACAGTAGGGTTATCCAAAGATTATGTATATAGATATCCACACCAATTTTCCGGTGGGCAAAGACAAAGAATAGGAATAGCTCGTGCTTTGGCATTGGATCCAAAATTAATCATTTCTGATGAAGCTGTTTCCGCATTAGATGTTTCGATTCAATCTCAAATCATAAATTTAATGGTTGACTTGAAAAATGATTATGGCTTAACGTATGTTTTTATAGCTCACGATTTGGCCGTTGTGAAACACATAAGCGACAGAATAGCGGTTATGTATCTAGGAAAGATAGCTGAATTAACAACGAAAAAAGAGCTCTTTGAAGAGCCTTTACATCCTTATACGGTTTCCTTGATGTCCGCTATTCCCATTCCAGATCCGGAAGTTAAGAAGAAAAGAGTGGTTTTACAAGGCGATGTACCCAGTCCTCTAAATCCACCTTCAGGTTGTAGGTTTCATCCTCGATGCCCAATTGCTAAGGATATTTGTAGCAAAGAAGAACCACCACTTAAAGAAGTTAAACCAGGTCATTATGTGGCTTGCCATTATCCTGGTGAGTTTAAAATTTAAAAGCTTGGGTAAAAACCCAAGCTTTTAAATACTTTAAATTTCTCCTTTTTCGTGCAATTTTAGATCTATTTTTTTCTCCAACTTTTGTAGTATGACCGGTAGATATCTGTCTTTTAATTTTTTTCTATCGTACTGATGAATTAAAAAATAAGTAATTCCCATTCCTAAGACACCTGCCAAGAAAGAGAAGATATCTGAAAAGCCCAAAGTATAGAGAATGGAAATTATAGACAAGAAAATGATTAAAGGAATCCCATAAGCTAAAAAAGAAAGTTTCACTACTGGAACTTCAGGCATTTCTACAATTACTTTATCTCCTTTTTTTACATCGACTTTTTCTGTGTTTTTAGCTTTTAACTTCAACTCGTTTGATCCACCTAATAGAGTACAGCCACCTTTCATTGCACAGCTTTCGCATTCTTGTGTCCTTGTGGTTCTCAAATATACGTAATTATCATCTTTAGCGATAACATCCATTATTTCTCTCATCGTTTAATACCTCCAATCCTTGATGACATATGTCAAAAACTGTTACCGTGTAGCTTTGGTCAAAGTGAGAAAGAAATTGGACGATCTCATTTTCAATATATTTATAATCTCCATCCAAAATTGCCAAGATCGTCGGTCCAGAACCACTCAAGAAATAACCCTTTGTACCTATTTTCATCAATTTAGACGTTATTTCTTCCCAGTGAGGGATAAAGTCTTTACGATATGGTTGATGAATCTTATCTTTTGTAGCTTCTGATAAGTTTTCAAAATTTGACGTTACAAGTGAAGCCACTAGAAGGCCAACTCTACTTATATTAAACACTGCGTCTTCAAGGGGAACACTTTTTGGTAAAAGTGAGCGGGCTTTTTTTGTAGAAAAATGAAAATCAGGGATAATAGCTAATAACTTCAACTGAGTTGGTAAATCGATTTTTACATATTTAACTTCTTTTTCCAACAAGCACCCTACCGTTAATCCTCCAACTAAGGCAGGTAAAATATTATCGGTATGTCCATCCATCGTAGCGGCTAAATATATTATCTCTTCTTTCTTTAAAGGACTATTAAGAAGCGCATTGGCAGCTGCCAGACCTCCAGCTATACACGCCGCACTGCTTCCTAAACCTCTTGCAATAGGTATATTATTAATAAGATTTATGCGAAGACCTTTTGGGTGGAAATCTACTGCGTCAAACAGTCGTTTCATTGCCAGATAAACCAAATTACGTTCATTAGTTTCTATATGTTCTTGATCTTTTACGGGAACGTGAATTTCAAGGCCACCATTAGTTTCTTCGACTTCTATGATATTGTACAATCGTAAAGCTATTCCTAAACTGTCAAATCCTGGTCCTATATTGGCAGTTGTTGCTGGAACTTTTACTCTGATCATTTTTTCAACCCTTTCATAAAGACTTATCCTATATTAAGTTTATTTTTAACATTGTTGATAACAGATTTTTCGCAGGAAAAATATGTCTTAATTATGTTCTTGTATAGATTGATTATTTTCTTACAGTTATCATTTAACTCAGCTTCCTTGATTTTCCCCTCAAAAAAATCGTTCAACAATTCTTCTTCTTTTTCATTCATACGAACTTAGCCTCCTCTATCAATTGTCTCAATTTTTTTCTCGTATAATGTAGCTTACTTTTTACAGTCCCTAAAGGGATTTCCATTATCTCGGCAATTTCATTGTAACTCATACCATCGATATCTCTTAACTTAATCAGTAGTCTTTCCTCCTCGTTAAGTTTTTCCATTATGTTTAAAATCATTTGGTAATCAAGCTCTTCTAGTACTTCATTTTTTACATTGGTATTGGAAATTGCTTGGATATTATGATTTTGATCCGTTTCATCTTCAAAATCCACAGAAGTTTCTTTGCTTCGTTGATATTTGCGAGTATAATTTTTACCAACATTGACAGCTATTCTATAAATCCAAGTAGATAACTTGGAACGGCCTTTAAATCCATTTATCCCTTTAATAATTCGTAGAAACACTTCTTGAAGGGCATCTTCTATTTCATCATGGTTAACGTAATTAATTAAAACCCCGTAAATTTTTGGTGCATACTCTTCGTATAATTTTTTAAACGAATCGGGATTATTTTTTTTAAGGTCTTCTACGAATTTTTCCTCTGTCAATTTGATTCTCTCCCAAAATAATTTGTTCATTTTATTATACCATAAATTGTTAGCAGGACTCTTTGAAAAATTTTTCTTTGAAATTTTTTTCATAGTTGACAAAAATGTAGATAATTGGCTCTAAATTCTTATAATTGCTTCTAATCGTCTATGAGTAGATTTCTTTGGATTTGAAACTTTGAGAAAAAAGGGATAAAATATTTATGTAGGATTGAAAGTGAGATTTTAAAGTTTTAAGAAATATGAAAGCAATAACATAAAGGAGGATTTCAAAGATGGAAGAAACAAAAAAGGTAAGCTTGTACGATAACGCGGTTAAGCAATTCGACAGAGCTGCTAGAATCATGGAATTAGACAGAAATTTAAGAGAAGTATTAATCAAACCTAAGAGAGAACTCACAGTTAATTTCCCGGTGCGTATGGATGATGGGTCAATCAAGGTTTTTACTGGTTATAGGGTACAACACAATGTTTCTAGGGGTCCAGCAAAAGGTGGAATCAGGTACCATCCAGATGTCACATTAGATGAAGTTAAAGCGTTGGCTTTTTGGATGACGTGGAAGTCTGCTGTAGTAGATATACCCTATGGTGGGGCTAAAGGCGGCGTTACAGTGGATCCGCTTAAACTTTCAGATTCAGAATTAGAGAAATTGTCCAGAAGGTTTTTCTCTGAAATTCAAATCATAATAGGTGAAGAGAAAGATATCCCCGCCCCAGATGTAAACACTGATGGTCAAATAATGTCTTGGTGGATGGATACGTATTCGATGAATATCGGACATACTACTTTAGGTATAGTCACAGGTAAGCCTTTAGAGATTGGAGGTTCTGAAGGAAGAACAGAAGCAACGGGAAGAGGAGTAAATATATGTACTGAGGAAGCTGTAAAGTATTTGAGAGAGAAAGGAAAGCTAAATAAAAAAGATGAAGAAATAACCGTTGCTATTCAAGGTTTCGGTAACGTGGGTTCTTACTTAGCTTTGACCCTTACAGAAGAAACTAAATTTAAGCTAGTCGCAATATCTGATTATAGCGGTGGTTTTTATAAAGAGTCTGGTTTCACAGCAGAAGAGATTCGTAAGTTAATGGATAGAACTAGAGGTAGAAAAGCATTGTTATTGGATGTTAACGAAGAAGGTTATAAAGAGATAACCAACGAAGAATTGTTGAAGCTAGATGTAGATGTTTTGGCCCCTTGTGCTTTAGAGAATGCAGTAAATGAAGATAATGCAGATGATATAAGAGCAAAACTTATTGTAGAAGGAGCCAACGGTCCATTAACCCCAGAAGCAGACGACATCTTGTTGTCCAAAAATGTCCTTATAGTACCGGATTTCTTGGCAAATGCTGGTGGAGTGACGGTTTCGTACTTTGAGTGGGTGCAAGGACTTCAGTGGAATTTTTGGGAACTTGAAGATATCAGAAAGGCCCTTCATAAAAAGATGAAGAATGCATTTTGTGATGTTATTCAAACGATGGAAAAGTATGAAATTGATATGAGAACAGCTGCTTATGTGAGAGCCATTGAACGTGTGGCAAACGCTACAAAGTTAAGAGGAATCTATCCCTGATAAGAAATAACAAAATATACCCCTTCCTTAATTATTTAGGAAGGGGTAATTTTTTGGTTACTTTGTTTAAGTAAAATAGAACGAGTTTATTTAATAAAGGAGTGGAAAAATGGCTTTTACATTAATTTCGGTATTTATAAACTCTACAATTGGTTTTTTTCTGGTTGATATGTTGTATTGGATTTTTTCACTAGTAATCTTAGGTATTATAATGTACATTTCCTGGAGAAAAAATATGTACAGCAAATTGGGTAACTTTATTTTATTAGTAGGGATTTTATTTTCTTTTTTTGGTTATCTAAATAATTTTGATCCATCTTATTTTTATTTGTTAATTAACCTGTCCGCCTTTTTTGCTGTTCTTTATACGGCTTTTAACAAAAAAATATTGATTATCTTATCTTGGTTGTTAAATGGTTTTTCTCTGGGATACATCATCGCATCTTTGAGAAACTTAAATTTAGGCATTATATTTGGTATAATTATTTTCCTTATTGGATTAAGAGATGCGTTTTTGCCTAAAAAGTTTGATGACCATTTAAATAATTAACTCCTGTATTGCAGAGGTTAACCTTTTTATACCCTCTTCGATGCTTTTTTCATTTGCACAGGAATAATTTAATCTCAAGGTATTTACATTTTTTTTATCAATGTAAAAAGGGTCTCCGGGGACGAAGGCAACCTTTTTTTCAATAGCTTTGTCAAACAACTGAAGAGCAGAAATGTTGTTTGGTAAAGTTATCCATAGAAACATTCCACCTTGTGGATCTGTATACTCTACGTTTTTGGGGAAATATTTTTTGATACTTTTTATCATGGAATTTTTTTGACTGCCATACCTCATTTTTATGTTTATTATATGTTTGTCTAGGTCGTTCTCTTTCAAGAACTGGTATAGTATTCTTTGCCCTACGTAATTAGAATGAAGATCAGCACCTTGCTTAGCGGTTACAAGATTCTCCAACACATCTTCAGGAGCCACCACCCAGCCTAGTCTAAATCCTGGGGCAACAATTTTTGAAAATGATCCTAAAAGTATCGTTTGTTCAGGTATCAATTTTTTGAATGAAACATTATCTTCTCCTTCAAATCTTAACTCTCCATATGGGTCATCTTCGATAAGGTAAATATTGTGATTTTTCAATATTTCAGCTATCTTTTCTCTATTTTTATTTGTATAAGTGATTCCCGAAGGATTTTGAAAATTTGGGACGGTGTACAGTAATTTTGGTGAAAACTCTTCCAAAACATCTTTTAATTCCACTAAATCGAGTCCTTCTGGACATAGTTTAACTGGTTTAAAATTCTTGGTGTATACCGATAATGCCTGTATAGCTCCTAAATAGCCAGGTTCTTCAATTGCAATAAAATCATCTTCGTTCAAAAATAATTTTCCAAGTAAGTCAAGGGCTTGTTGAGATCCATGAGTTATTAAAACATCGTCTTTTGTTATGTTTAAACCTTTCTTTTCATTGTATCTATTGGCAATAAATTCTCTTAAAGGTGGGTATCCTTCTGTGGTACTGTACTGTAGTATCTCTTTACCGTGATTATCAAACTGATAAACAGCTGCAGTTTTTATCTCTTCTATTGGAAATAAATCGGCGTTCGGTAAACCGCCGGCGAATGAAATTATTTCCGGATCATCTATTACCTTAAGTATCTCTCTTATAAAAGAACGTGGTACGTTTTTCATACGATTAGAGTATATATTTTCCATTTTTTCTCTCCTTCTGGGAAGTTTTTATCACAATTGGCCCTGTTATCCTTTTAATGTTCTTTAACGGGTGAAAAATTATCTACAAACAATCCATATTCTACACTGTCTAACAAAGCTTTCCAACTCGCCTGAATTATGTTAGTTGAAACACCCACAGTAGTCCAAGTTTTATCGGTGTCTGAAGTTTCTATTAAGACCCGCACCTTCGCGGCAGTTCCAGAAGTACTGTCTAACACCCTTACTTTGTAATCTATCAATTTCATGTTCTTCAGTGAAGGGAAAAAGTTTTGCAAGGCTTTTCTTAACGCCATATCTAAAGCATTAACAGGGCCGTCGCCTTCAGCAACGGCATGGACCGTTTCACCATTTATTTTTAATTTGACAATCGCTTCTGTTCCTGTGCCTTCGATAAAATTGTAATGAAGAATGTTGAAATTCTCCACTTGAAAATTTGGGGCATAGTCAAAAAATTCTCTTAATACTAAGAGTTTTAAAGAAGCGTCAGCACCTTCAAATTGATATCCATCATGCTCATATTCCTTTATCTTTGATGTTAACTTTTTGAACTGTTCTTCAGAAAATTGAGTAATATCAAAGCCTAATTCTTCTAGTTTTGATTTTAAATTACTTTTTCCTGATAACTCTGAAACTAATATTCTTCTAGTGTTTCCCACCCATTCTGGAGATATGTGTTCATAAGTGTGAGGATTTTTAAGAATGGCGCTAACATGGACACCCCCTTTATGTGTGAAGGCGCTTCTTCCTACATAAGGTTTCCTGTTGTCAGGAGTTAAATTAGCAATTTCAGTTACGTAATTATAAAGTGAGGTTGTTTTTTCTACATTTATTTTTGGTAATTTAAACCCGTATTTAAACTTCAAGTTAGGTATTATAATACAAAGATCTGCATTACCGCATCTTTCCCCCAGACCTCCCACCGTTCCTTGTATTTGTTCAATTCCCTCTTCAATAGCTGTAAGAGAATTGGCTACAGCAAAACCGGAATCATTGTGAGCATGAATGCCTAAAGGTATTTTTATTTTTTCTTTTACCGTTTCTATTGCTTCTTTGACCTTTGAAGGTGTTTGCCCTCCGTTTGTGTCACACAAAACAGCAATTGAAGCACCAGAGTTTTGTGCAACTTCTAAGGTTTTAATGGCATATTTTTGATTATGGTTAAAACCATCAAAAAAGTGTTCGGCATCGAAAAATACCTCTAACCCTTCTCGTTTTAAGAAAGTTATCGTATCTTCTATAAGTTTTAGGTTATCATCAAGAGAAATGCCCAATGCTTGAGAAACATGGAAATCCCAACTTTTTGCAAATATAGTAACTATTTTTGCCCCAGAAGAAACCAATTTTAATATATTTGGATCATCTTCTGCCTTTGTTCCATACCTTTTTGTAGAACTAAAGGCAACTATTTCACTATTTTTAAATGATATATTTTGAACTTTTTTAAAGAATTCTTCATCTTTAGGATTAGACCCTGGCCAACCACCTTCGATGTAGTCTATTCCGTACTCATCTAGTTTTTTAGCTATTTTTAATTTATCTTCCACAGTTAGAGAAACATTCTCACCCTGGGTTCCATCTCTTAAAGTGGTATCAAATAATTTAGGTTCTTCCAATTTGGTTCACCCTCTTTTTAAGATTTTGACAATTTCGTCTCCTACTTCACCGGTGCTTAAATTCCCCCCCATGTCTTTAGAAAGTAAGTTTTCATCGATAGATATCTTAATCGCACCTTCAATTTTATCTGATAAGTCTTTTCTTCCTAGATATTCCAACATCATCGCGGCGGCTAAAATCGCAGCAAGGGGATTTGCAATACCTTTACCAGCAATATCTGGGGCTGAACCATGAACAGGTTCAAACATGGAAACGGTATTCGGATTTATATTTCCTGAGGCAGCTAATCCCATTCCTCCCTGGAGTTCTGCACCCAGATCTGTAATGATATCTCCAAACATATTGCAGGTTACTATTACATCGAAAATTTCTGGATTTCGTACCATTTTCATCGTTATAGCATCTACATAGTAATGATCAGTCTGAACTTCGGGATATTCTTTCTTTAACTCTTCAAATACTCTCAACCATAGTCCGTGAGAATAAGTTAGTACATTACTTTTATCACAAAGAGTTAGTTTACCATTGATATTTTTTGCATACTCAAAAGCATAACGGATGATTCGTTCTACACCTTTTCTAGTAGAAATCATCTCTTGTATTGCTACTTCGTCTTGAGTATCTTTTTTTAAAATTCCACCAATACCTGCATAAAGTCCTTCTGTGTTTTCTCTTATTACTGTAAAATTGATCTCATTAACACCCTTCTTCTTCAAAGGAGAAAACCTGTCGTTTAGTAGTTTTATAGGTCTTAAATTGACGTATTGATCAAAATGAAATCGTAATTTTAATAGTATCCCATGCTCTAAGATCCCCGCTGGTACACGTGGATCCCCCACAGCCCCTAAATATATAGCGTCGAATGTTTCTAATCTTTTCAATATGGAATCTGGAATCAATTCTCCATATTTTAGAAATCGTTCGGCTCCAATATCGAACTCTTCAAATTTGAGGTTCAAACTATACTTTTCCCCCATAAAATTTAATACTTTAAGCCCTTCATTGATTACTTCCTTACCAATTCCATCTCCAGGTAGAACGGCTATAGACGGCATTTATTGAGTGACCTCCTTCTTGATCTTCTCTATCAAACCACCGGAAGATATTATTTCTTGAAGAAATTTTGGGTATTTTTCTGAATAATATTCTTTATTGTTTTTTAGATCCTTGATGATACCATTGTCCAAGTCTATTTCAATTTCCGAACCATCTTCAATGTTATGGGAAGCCTCTTTGGAAATAAGTATAGGTAAGCCAATATTTATAGCGTTACGATAAAAAATCCTTGCAAAACTTTCTGCTATGACACAAGAAACACCAGCCGTCTTAATCGATAATGGAGCGTGTTCGCGAGAACTTCCTGAACCAAAGTTCCTCCCAGCGACTATAATATCTCCTTTTTTTACTTTTTTTACGAACTCTTTATCTATATCTTCCATGCAATGTTGTGCCAATATTTCTGGTTCTGGATTGTTTAAATATCTAGCTGGTATAATAACATCTGTATCAACGTTGTCACCGTATTTGAAAACTCTCCCTCTGAATTTCACCTTATAACCTCCTCAGGATGAGTAATGTATCCACTAATGGCAGAAGCTGCAGCTACCGCAGGATTGGATAAATAAACTTCACTTTCTGGATGCCCCATCCTTCCAACAAAATTTCTGTTAGTTGTAGATATCGCCTTCTCGCCTTTTGCCAAAACTCCCATATGGCCACCAAGGCAAGGTCCGCATGTTGGTGTACTTACAGCAGCTCCAGCTTCAATGAATATTTCGATTAAGCCTTCTTTTAGTGCCTGCATGTATATATCTTGGGTGCCAGGAAAAATAATGCACCTTACATTTGGGCTGATTTTTTGTCCCTTAAGTACTTGAGCAGCAATTCTTAAGTCTTCTATTCTTCCGTTGGTGCAAGAACCTATTACAGATTGATCAATTTTTATCCCCTTTGCTTCATGAACCGGTTTGGTGTTTTCAGGCAAGTGTGGAAATGCAACTTGTGGGTCTATATTTGAAACATCGTATTCGATAACCTCTTTATAAGTGGCATTGGGATCGCTATTTACTGGTGTATACTCTCTTACTGCCCTTTCTATCAAGTAATTCTTGGTTTTTTCATCGTATTCAAATAAACCACATTTTGCCCCTGCTTCAATAGCCATATTTGCCATAGCCATTCTCGAATCAATAGAAAGATCTTTGATCGTATCTCCAGTAAATTCAATAGAATTATACAGTGCTCCATCTACTCCAATATCCCCAATCGTGTAGAGTATTAAATCCTTTCCAGTGACCCATGGGTTTAGCTTGCCTTTGTATACAATCTTTATACTTTCTGGAACTCGGAACCATAAGTAACCAGTAGCCATCGCTGCAGCCATGTCGGTGCTTCCAACACCTGTACCTAAACAGTTAAGTGCTCCATAGGTACATGTATGGGAATCTGCTCCTATAACGATCTCACCAGGCAAGGCTAGTCCCTTTTCTGGTATTAAGCAGTGTTCAATCCCCATCTTACCTATCTCAAAATAATTAAGAATATTCATCTCTTTTGCGAAATTTCTTATAAGCAAAGCATTTTGTGCAGATTTTATGTCTTTGTTTGGAGTAAAGTGATCTGGAACTATTGCAACCCTTTCATTATCAAATACTTGAGATAACCCTATTTTTCTAAATTCATTTATGGCAACAGGAGTTGTTACATCGTTCCCAAGTACCAGATCTACTCTTGCATTAACAATTTCCCCGGGTTTTACCTTACTTTTATTTGAATGAGACGCAAGAATCTTCTCTACAATAGTCATTTCTTTTTATCCTCACTTTGTCATTTTTTTGTAGTTTGAAGTTTTTTAGCCATATATTTATTTAATGCATTTAGATAAGCCAAAGTACTTGCTTGGGTAATATCTGTTTCAACAGAATGGCCAACATACACTTCGTCTTCAATTTGGAGTTTAACAGTTGTTTCTCCTAAGGCATCGGTCCCCTCTGTAACGCCTTCTATCTTATACGAAATCAAAGTGATATTTTCTTCTCCAACTATTTCGTTTATTGCCTTAAATATTGCATCTATTGGCCCATCTCCACTACAAGCAGCTTTTTCTATCAACTCTTCACCTCTTGTTATCTTGATAGTTGCCGTTGGTAGTGTAGTGTTTCCAGTAGTTACGGATAAATATTTGAGTTTGAAATAATCCTCAGTTTTATATAATTCATCGTTGATCAATGCTTCAACATCAAGTGAATTCAAATTCTTTTTTTTACTGGCTAGATCTTTAAATTTGAGGAATAGTTTTTCAAAGGTTTCTTCATCCACAGTGTAGCCAGATGATGTCAAAAACTCTTTTAAAGCATGTCTTCCTGAATGTTTTCCTAAAATTAGTTTGTTTGAATTTAGCCCTATACTTTCTGCTTTCATTATTTCATAAGTAGTTCTTTCTTTGATAACGCCATCTTGATGAATACCGGATTCATGTGCAAAGGCATTTTTACCTACTATTGCTTTATTAGGTTGAACAACCATTCCAGTGAATTGTGAAACCATGTTGCTTAGTTTCAAAATCTTAGTTGTATCCTGCGTTACGACTAAATCTTCAAAATAATCTTTTCTAGTAACTAACGCCATTAAAACTTCTTCTAAGGCTGCGTTGCCTGCCCTTTCTCCTATTCCGTTAACTGCTACCTCAGCCTGATCAGCACCTTCTTTCAGAGCAGCAAGAGTATTAGCAGTTGCCATTCCTAAATCGTTGTGGCAGTGTACGCTTAATTCAATTTTGTCAATGTTTCTTGTATTTTCTTTTATCTTTTTAATAAATTCTCCAAATTCTTGTGGAATTACATATCCCACAGTATCAGGCACGTTAATTACCGAGGCACCAGCTTCGATGACTTTTTCAAAGAGTTTGTACAAAAATTCTAACTCACTTCTCGAAGCATCTTCTGCGGAAAATTCCACATTATTGGTATATTTTGCTGCATATTTTACTGCCTCGAGGGCTCTTTCCATAACTTGTTCTTCACTCATTTTTAACTTGTATTTCATGTGAATAGGAGAGGTAGCAATGAACACATGTATCCTTGGTTGCTCTGCCTCTTTTAGTGCTTCCCAAGCACAATCGATATCTTTGTAATTCGCCCTTGCTAAAGCTGCAATCTCAACATCTCTAATTTTTTGAGCGATGTTTTTTACACTTTCAAAATCACTACTCGAAGAAATAGGAAAACCAGCCTCTATTACATCAACTTTTAACAAAGAAAGGTGTTCAGCTATTGCCAGCTTCTCGTCCATTGTCAAACTTACACCTGGAGATTGTTCACCGTCTCTCAATGTAGTATCAAAGATTTTTATTTTTCTCAAATTTGTTCACACTCCTACTTCATTAGATTTTCTAACTTTCGATCCAAGGCATCATAGCTCTCAACTTCTCTCCCACTTGTTCTAAAAGAGAATTATTGTCTTTTTCAGTTAAAGCGTTGAAAACAGGTCTATTAGCTTTGTTTTCTAAGATCCAGCCCTTTGCAAAATTCCCATTCTGTATGTTTGCAAGTACCTCTTTCATGGTTTCTTTAACCTTATTATCTATAATTTTTGGCCCAACGGTAAGATCCCCGTATTGTGCGGTGTCACTTATGGAGTATCTCATCTTTTTTAATCCGCCTTCATACAAAAGATCAACGATTAATTTAAGTTCGTTCAAACATTCAAAATAGGCTATTTCTGGTTGATACCCAGCTTCAACGAGTGTTTCAAAACCTGCCTTGATGAGTGATGTAGTTCCACCACATAAGACCGCTTGTTCTCCAAATAGATCCGTTTCTGTTTCCTCTTTGAAAGTTGTTTTGATGACACCTGCTCGTGTACAACCTATTCCTTTGGCGTAAGATAAACCCAACTCTTTTGCTTTTCCTGAAAAATTTTGGTGAACAGCTAATAATCCTGGAACCCCTTTGCCTTCTAAATACATTCTTCTGACTAAATGGCCAGGACTTTTAGGAGCAACCATGAATACATCAATGTTTTTTGGAGGCACAATTTGTCCAAAATGGATATTAAAACCATGAGAAAACCCAAGTGCATTACCCTCGCCTAAGTTGGGTTCTATGTCTTTTTTGTACACCTCACTCTGAACTTCATCAGGGATCAATACTTGAATAATATCTCCTTTTTTAACTGCTTCAGATGTTTCGTATACTTCAAAACCATCGTTTTGGGCAGTTTCTTTGCTTTTACTATCTTTCTTCAAACCTATAATTACTTTTAATCCGCTATCTTTAAGATTTTGTGCCTGAGCATGACCCTGACTTCCATAACCCAAAACCGCAATAGTTTTTCCCTTCAATAAACCTAAGTCTGCATCCTTTTCATAGAATGTTTCCACCATACACTATCACTCCTTAATTTTTATGAATTTGTCAAAACGTTGTTGTTCATTTCTCTATCTAAAGCTACAATCCCTGTTCTCACGACTTCTTTAATGCCAAAATCCTTCATTATTTCGATAAAGGCATTTATTTTATTTTCATCCCCCGTAATTTCAACTGTTATTGTGTCAAGGGAAAAATCGACAACCTTACCCCTAAAAACGTCGACCGCCTGAATAACTTGGCTTCTTTGATTTTTTCCACAATTTACCTTAATTATCGCCATATCCCTCTCTATCATATTGCTTTGATTCAATTCAGTGATCTTTATAACATCTATCAGTTTGTAAAGCTGTTTTTTCACTTGTTCTAATGTATCGGTGTTTCCTTGGACAACTATCGTCATCCGCGAATACTCCGGTAATTCTGTCTCCCCTACATTTAAACTCAGTATGTTAAAATTTCTCCTACTGAATAGACCAGATATTCTTGCCAAAACTGCAGGTTGATTATTCACTGTTACTGATAAGATGTGTCTCATGCAACCTCCCCCTGTTTTTCCTTTTCTCTCTTTTTCTTTTTTAGTTCCAACATCTCATTAATCGATGCTCCTTCTGGAACCATTGGGAATACGTTCTCATCTTGAGGAATGATGACGTCCAGTAAAACTGGGCCGTTGTAATTCAAAACCTCTTTCAAAGCCATCTCTACATCGTTTGATTGATCGATTCTTAACGATTTTATTCCATAAGCCTGAGCCAATTTAACGAAATCTGGATTTTCAAGTATAGTGGAGGAATATCTTTCATCAAAAAATAACTCTTGCCACTGTCTTACCATCCCTAAGGTTCCGTTGTTTAAAATGATTATTTTCACGGGGAGCCTGTTAGAACTTATTGTAGCCAACTCCTGGAGATTCATTTGAAAACTTCCGTCACCAGATATGTTGATAACCGT
Organism: Petrotoga sp. SL27; assembly: GCF_002924605.1. NCBI lineage: Bacteria > Thermotogati > Thermotogota > Thermotogae > Petrotogales > Petrotogaceae > Petrotoga > Petrotoga sp. SL27. The sequence goes on from NZ_JAIP01000022.1 coordinate 18,238, forward strand.
TTTATCGGGATTACCTACTTGAACACCCATACTGGCTGGTAAACCATATCCCATAGTTCCAAGGCCTCCTGAGGTTATGAATGACCTAGGTTTCGAAAAATGAAAGTATTGGGCTGCCCACATTTGATTTTGACCAACTTCTGTTACTATTACAGTATTTTCATCACACAATTCATCCAATTTTTCAATCAAGTATTGTGGCTTAATACTGTTATCATCGTATTCGTAGTTAAGCGGAAATCGTCTTTTCCATTCTTTTATTTTTTCTAGCCATTCTTTTCTTTCGATCGTCTTTATCAACGGAATTAATTTATCTAATACGTTTTTTGCGTTACCAACAATGGGAATATCAACTTTGACGTTTTTATTTACTTCAGCTGGATCGATATCTATATGAATGATCTTTGCATATGGAGCAAACGTTTCCAACTTCCCTGTTACCCTGTCATCAAAGCGTACTCCAATTCCTATTATCAAATCTGCTTCAGATATAGCGTAGTTGGCATAAATTGTGCCGTGCATTCCTAGCATCTTTAGAGAAAGCTCATGATCTTCTGGAAAAGTCCCAAGACCCATAAGAGATGTAACTACTGGTATCCTTCCCTTTATTGCCATATTTGTCAGTTGTTCTGAGGCATTAGAATTTATAACTCCTCCACCAGCAAAGATAACCGGCCTTTCTGATGTATTAATTGCCTCGGCAGCCAATTTAATTTGCACGTAGTTACCTTCGTATGTAGGCTGATATCCTGGGAGATTAACGCTTTGAGGATACATGAAATCAGCGTGAGATTTAAGAACATCCACTGGTAAATCTACCAATACTGGACCTGGTCTACCAGTTCTGGCTATGTAAAAAGCTTCTTTTATAGTCTTGGCTAAATCCTTTACATTAGTTACCAAATAATTGTGCTTAGTAACAGGCAAAGTGATTCCTCTTATGTCTATTTCTTGGAATGAGTCTGTACCTATTAGGCTCGTCGGAGCTTGACCTGTAAAAGCTACAACCGGTACGGAATCCATGTATGCAGTTGCTAGTCCGGTAACTAGGTTAGTAGCTCCAGGCCCAGAAGTGGCTATACACACTCCAACTTTTCCCGTACTCCTTGCATAACCGTCTGCAGCATGTGCAGCGCCTTGTTCATGACGAACTAATATATGTTTTATTGGTGCATCGTAGAGTTCATCATAAAGTGGAATAACCTTCCCTCCTGGATATCCGAATACAACTTCAACCTTCTCTCTCAAAAGAGATTCAACGAATATTCTTGCCCCGGAATGAATAGGCATAAAATCACCTCTCTAATTTTTTTATTCTAAAAACGCCCCTTTATCCGCTGATTGTACAAACCTGCTGTACCTATCTAAATACCCATTTGTTTTTGGAAGTAGCGGTTTAAAAGTATTTAATCTTGCTTGTAATTCTTCTTCTGAGATTTTTAAATTTAGAGTCTTTTCTGGTATGTTTATCGATACTATATCCCCATCCCTTACAACCCCTATTGGCCCTCCTGCTGCAGCTTCGGGGGATACATGACCTATTGCAGAACCGCGTGTTGCTCCTGAGAATCTACCATCGGTGATCAGGGCAACCTTCTTATCCAATCCCATACCAGCTAATGCAGAAGTAGGTGCTAACATCTCTCTCATACCTGGTCCTCCCTTTGGACCTTCGTATAGGATAACTACTACATCTCCTTCTTTAATTTTTCCCCCATAAATAGCTTTGATAGCTTCTTCTTCTTTGTTGAAGACCTTTGCAGGTCCTTCATGTACCAACATCTCAACCGATACAGCTATTTGTTTAACAATTGCCCCATTGGGAGCTATGTTACCTTTCAAAACAGCTAATCCTCCGTCTTTATGATACGGATTATCTATCGGCCTTATCACTTCATGATTGACATAACTAACGGTTTTAAGGTTTTCACCTAAGGTTTTCCCTGTTACGGTCAAACAATCTAGATGGAGCAAATTCTTTTTGGACAATTCCTTAAGTACAGCAGGAACACCTCCAGCGTAGTGTAAATCTTCAATGTGATGAATTCCTGCAGGTGTTAAACTACATAGGTGTGGAGTTTTTGAACTAATTTTGTTAATAATATCTATGTCAAAGTCGATTCCTGCTTCGTGAACGATTGCCGGTAAATGTAAAGCCGTGTTGGTAGAACAACCTAGAGCCATGTCTAGAGTAAAGGCGTTTTCTACAGTTTTTTCGGTGAATATATCCAAAGGTTTAATATCTTTAGCTACTAACTCCATTATTTTTTCTCCACTTTTTGTTGCCAAAGCCCTCCTACTAGAAAAAACTGCCGGAATCGTCCCATTTCCCGGCAGCGCAAGTCCTAAAACCTCTGTTAGGCAATTCATTGAATTGGCAGTAAACATCCCCGCACAAGACCCGTACCCAGGACAGGCAGTCATTTCCATTTCACTTAACTCTTCATGAGAAATCTTATTGGCGACTCTCGCACCAACAGCTTCAAACATATCGTGTAAATCGATTTTTCTTCCTCTGTAATTTCCCGCAAGCATTGGACCACCACTTACAACTATCGCGGGAATATTTAATCTCAAAGCGGCCATTAGCATTCCTGGAACGATCTTATCGCAGTTGGGAATAAGAACCAATCCATCGAATTTGTAGGCTCTAGCTACAGATTCTATAGAATCGGCAATCAGCTCTCTACTCGGTAATGAATAATTCATACCGCTGTGTCCCATAGCGATACCATCACAGATTCCTATTGTTGAAAAAGCTAAAGGCAAACCTCCAGCTGCGTATACGCCATTTTTTACACTCTCACATATTTCATTCAAATGTTTGTGTCCTGGTATTATATCGTTCGCAGAGTTAGCTATACCTATTATAGGTTTATCGATCTCTTCTTTTGTCAACCCTAAGGCATAAAGTAAAGAACGATGTGGAGCTTTTGATACTCCTTTTTTAATTTCGTCGCTTCTTTGTTTATTATCGCTCATATAATCCTCCCTTTTCATAATGTTTAAAAATATTAAAACAATCCCCGGTAGAATTCATTCCCGCTCTTTCCACTTTGGATAACTTCCAAGAATTTTAAAGAAAGAACTCATTTTTTCTAATTTAACTAATGCTGTTTTTACATCTTTATCTTCTTTATAACCTTCAAAATCTATATAAAAAGAGTATTCACCTAATTGCTTTTTGGTTGGTCGAGACTCGATTCTTGTTAGATTTATGTTCTTTTCTTTGAAGGTTTTTAACATATTGTACAGAACCCCAGGTTCATTGTGCTTTGGAGAACATATTATCGAGGTTTTGTAATTTTGTTCTGGATCTTCAAACTTAGTAAAGTTATCTGAATGTGCAATCACAAAAAAACGAGTTGAATTACTTTTTGAGTCTTGAATATCTCTAGCTAAAACCTTTAAATTATAGATATTAACAATATTTTCCGAACCTATAGCCGCACTCCCTGGCACGTCTTTTATTATTTCACATGCATTTGCGGTACTTGCGGTAAATATAATTTCAGGATTATTCAATCTATTTTTTATAAACTTACTACATTGTCCAATAGCTTGTTGATGAGAAAAGAGCTTTTTAATTTGTGTTAACTCTAAACTTTCATAAGATAGAAGAAAATGCTTAATTGGTACAACACACTCTCCCACTACCTGAATATCTGATTTCTCGAATAAAAGATCCATTGTAATATTCACAGAACCTTCTACAGAATTTTCAATAGGTACAACTCCAAAATCTACTTCTTTGTTTTGAACCATTTCAAAAACATCCGAAATAGATTGTAATGGAATCAAAGAAACATTTTTACTAAAATATTTCCCCACGGCAATTTCACTATAAGTCCCTTTTGGCCCTAAATAACTACATTTTTTGAAAGTCCGATATTCTTTCAAGTCATCTAACTCCTTGAATTCAAAAAATATTACGAAAATATTTTCATAATTGCCAACAAATGAAAAAAAATTCATTTTTCCTAATTATTGGTAACTATTTAGATTTAGAGTAAATTATTAGCGATTATACACTAAAATCTCCGTTTTTGCAAGATTTGAAAAAAATTTCATTAAAAGTCCTTTTAATTCTTTCTTTTGTGGGTTTTAGAAAAATAAGATTAAAAACGTCCAATTTAATTTAATCTAAAATTTACTTAAGACAAATAAAAAAGTTACTTTTTCATTTCTAAAAAAATACTACAGGAAGAAATGATAGGCGGCAAAAATGGTACAATTTTACCCACTTCAGAAATAGGTAGAAACAACGATTAACGAAAGGTAAAGTAAGTTAAAGCAAGAAGAAAAAGAACTAAAATATTGGATAATTATCCAAAATGCTCTTTGAAAATCGAAGTAATTCTTCAAAAAATTGAAAAGTAATTAGAATTGAAGAATTTTTGGGAAAAATACTCATGAAAGAAGTACGGTTGAAGACAGGCTCACGCCCACCAAGGAGTAACCGTTCATTTGGGAAGTATTGAAAAGGTTTTAAACTTTCTAAAGAAACAAGCTAAGAAGCTGTTTCATACATAAGCGT
>NZ_JAIP01000003.1:0-40631 GCF_002924605.1 Petrotoga sp. SL27
ACATGAGAGACATCAGAAAAGGAATAGAAAATGGGGATAAAAAGGCAAAGTTGGCATACGATGTGTATGTATATCGTTTAGCAAAATACATAGGAAGTTATATAACCATACTAAAAGGATTAGATGTATTGGTATTCACAGCGGGTGTGGGAGAAAATGACGAACATGTAAGAATGGATGTCTGTGATTATTTAGACTTCTTTGGAGTTAAAATTGATAAAGAAAAAAATACTTTGTTGAATAGAAAAGAAGGGATTATCTCAACTTCAGACTCCGATGTGGATGTACTGATAGTAAAAACTAATGAAGAATTAATGATAGCTCAGGATACAAAAAGAGTAGTGGAAGAATTAAGCAGTAAACAGTAATGCACTTTAGCTAGGCATTACCGTTTGTCTCTATAACTTTTTGCCAAATTATAGTATTCTTTAGCATGTTCCCTAATTTGCTCAAATTCTTCGTCAGTTAGGTTTCTTATGACCTTTCCTGGAACTCCTAAAACTAAACTTTTAGGAGGAATTATTTTGTTTTCTGTTACCAAAGCTCCAGCTCCTATAAGACATCCTTCACCTATCTTTGCACCATTTAATATAGTTGCTCCCATCCCTATGAGACAGTTATTAGAGATTTCACATCCATGTATAATAGCGTTGTGTCCAATGGTAACGTAACTTCCGATTATAGTTGGGTATTCGGTATCAATATGAACTACTGAGTTATCTTGTACGTTGGTGAATTCCCCAATGGTTATAGAACAAATATCCCCTCTCAATGTGACATTGTACCAAATACTCGATCCTTTAGCGATCTTTACATCACCAATAATCTGGCTACCAGGCGCTAGAAAAACATCTTCTTCAACAACAGGATATTTGCCTTTATACTCATAAAGCATAATTTCACCTCTTTTATTTAGCTAAAGTTTTTGTGATATAATTATACATAAAAAAGTAGAGGATAAAAAAAACCAGATCCATGATGGATCCGGCAAGAATGTCTGGGTTTATCTCAGGGGGATAGGGGGATCTTTCTTTTCCAATTACATTATACTACAGAGTTTGTTAAACTTCAAGATGAATGAGTTACTATTAGATTTAAAACAATTAAAGATTTGTATACTATTATTAAGATAAAAAGGGGGGCTCTTTTTGAATAAACTTTATGATTTTCACACACACACAATTTTGAGTGACGGAGAATTAATATGTAGCGAACAGATAAGGCATGCACAAATTCATGGTTATACGGCTATTGCAATATCTGATCATGTGGATGAATCCAACATCGATTTTGTTTTAAACAGTTTGAACAAATTCGTTGATAATGAAAGTAGCTACTTTGAAGGGATCAAGATTTTAAAAGGAGTTGAAATCACTCACGTTCCTCCTTTACTGATAGATAATCTTGCAAAACATGCAAAAGAAAACGGAGCTGATATTGTATTGGTTCACGGAGAAACTATAGTCGAACCAGTATTTAAAAAAACTAATTATTACGCCGTAACGTCAAAGTATGTGGATATCTTAGCTCACCCCGGCTTAATTAGTGAGGAAGAAGTAGCCCTTGCTGCAAAAAACGGAGTCTTTTTGGAATTAAGTGCCAGAAAAGGCCATAGCTTATCCAATGGGCATGTGAGAAAATTGGCTCAAAAATATGAAGCAAAATTACTAGTAAATAGTGACGCTCATGGGCCCGATGATTTCTTGGACTATGATTTTAGTTTAAAAGTTGCTTTATCGGCTGGTTTAAGTATAGAAGAGGCAAAAAAGATTGTCGAAAAAAATCCCTTGGAATTATTGTAGATTATATTTTTAATGTAAGATTTACCAAAACTTTTTATTTATATGTGTATTTTTAGAACCAAATCATATCATTGGTGTCTAAACAAATGGTTTCATTGGAGGACTTTAAAACATGAAAGGCGTTGTTCCGGGTGTAACAAGGTATAAAAAGACACTATATATAGTGTTTTAGAGTTTATGAAGACAGTATTTTCTTATGAAAGGAGGGAATTATGTGAACAACAAAAGAATAAGCGAGAAAGAAGAGAAAAAAATTATGAGAAGAATAGAAAATATCGATTTTGAAGGCACTGAAAAAGACGGGGAAACAATCAAAGTAAAAGTAAAAAAGCCCGAGAAAAAAGTAAAATCAGTCGATACTTTCATTTCATTATTAATAAGTAAAGCAAAAAAGAAAGGAAATAAGTTATCTTATTCCGATATCGATAATGCTATTCCTGCAAATATAGCGGATGAAATTGATAGTGATTATATAGAAAAGATATATGAGGCTTTGGAAGCAGAAGGAATAGAAATAATAGAAGGGGACGTTGAAGAAGAGAAAGATTCCTTAAATGAATCGGAATATGAAAATGACGAGGTTGAAGAACTATTTTCAGATACAGGGCTTCAAATGTATGACAACATCTCCTTAGGTGATCCTATAAAAATATATCTTAAAGAAATAAGCAAAGTTGACCTTTTAAGCCCTTCCAGAGAAAGGCAATTAGCTAGAAGAGCACAAAAAGGTGATCAAAAAGCCAGAGACGAATTGATAAAGGCAAATTTAAGGTTAGTTATCAGTATAGCGAAAAGATACATAGGTAGAGGTTTGACTTTTTTGGATCTGATCCAAGAGGGAAATATCGGATTGATAAAGGCTGTTGACAAATTTGACTGGAGAAAAGGCTTTAAGTTCTCAACTTATGCTACATGGTGGATTAGACAGGCAATCACTAGATCCATAGCTGATCAAGCAAGAACGATTAGAATTCCAGTTCATTTAGTAGAAACTATAAATAGAATGAACAAAGTCATTAGAGATTATTTGCAAGAAAACGGAGATTATCCTTCAGCAAAAGAACTTGCAGAAATTTTAGATAAGCCAGAAGATAAAATTAATGAAATCCTAATAAGTGCAAAAGATGTACTTTCTTTAAATTCACCTATATCCAGTGGTAATGGTGACGATGAAGAATCTGAAACAGGAGATTTCATCAGTACCGATGAAACAACTCCCGAAGAAGAAGCTCAAAAAATGATTATGAAAGAAAGGCTGGAGGAAGTACTTGACACCTTAAATTCTAAAGAAGCTTTGGTTTTGAAAATGAGGTATGGATTCTTAGATGGTAAACAAAAGACGTTAGAAGAAGTTGGACAATTCTTCAACGTTACAAGGGAAAGAATAAGGCAGATAGAAACTAAGGCGTTGAGAAAATTGAGACATCCTAACAGAGTGGCACAACTAAAAGATATTGTAGAAATTTAATGAAAAAGGCCGCCTCGTTAGGCGGTTTTTTAAATTTAATTCGTTTCTACCATTATACATTTGATAAAAGAAAACTCTACACCAGGTAATTTTTCTAAATATTTTTCAATTTCATCTGATTCTGCACCTGGTTGGAACCAAAATTTTCTGAATCCTTCTTCATATGCCTCTTTAACAGCTGTTATTCCAATTTGTGGGGGAACGACAAAAACAATCAAATCTATTTCATCTTTAGGTAGATCTTTTACAGAAGCGTATGTTTTTATTCCTTCGATTTCCTCATACTTTGGGTTAATTGGATAAATTGTAAAACCTTTATCTTTTAAATTTTCCAAAATTTTATACCCATATTTTTCTTTATTGCGGGTTGCTCCAATTATAGCAATATTTTTTATGTTTTTTAGATCTATCAAAACAATACCTCCTTGTTGTTTTAGTTCACATATTTTTTCCATTAAGTGCGTCATCCAACGTATGCCAAGCAAGAGTGAAACATTTAGTTCTCATTGGGAACTTGGAGATATCAGAAAAAATTTCTATCCCATCTACTAATTCTTTATCGAATTCTTTGCCTTGTGACATATTTATAATTTCTTGTAATATTTTATTCGCCTCGTCTACGGTTTTTCCTTCAAGGTATTCACACATCATTGAAGCACTTGCCTGGCTTATAATACAGCCATGTCCTGTGAAAGTGACTTCTTTTATTATGTTATCTTTTACTTTTAAATAAAGGGTAATCTCATCTCCACAAGACAAATTTTTCCCTTCCGCTTTTTTAGCGTCTTGTATCTCTTTTTTGTATCTCTCATTTTTTGCATAATCTAAAATTATATCAGAGTAAAGTTCTTCTAGTCCTATTTCAACCACTCCCAAACTTTTTTTAATCCATCGCATAATTTATCAACATCTTCTTCTTCATTATACACATAAAAGCTTATCCTACATGTGGCGGATGTACCAAACTCTTTCATCAAGGGCTGTGCACAATGATGACCACTTCTAATGGCTATTCCCGTTAAATCGTTCAACAAATGAGCTACATCGTGAGGGTGTACACCTTTTATATTGAATGATATTATTGACTGTTGCGTTTCGTCTTGAGGACCGAATATTTCTAAAAAATCCAACTCTTTTAATTTTTTCAAGGCATATGAGGTAAGTTGTTTTTCATGTTCTTGAATATTATCCATGCCGATCCTCTCAAGTATTTCTATGGCTTTAGCTAATCCTACCGCTCCGTCAACGTTTGGAGTTCCCGCCTCAAATTTGTAAGGTAAAACGTTGAAAGTAGTCCCATCCGTAGATACTTTGTCGATCATCTCTCCCCCAAACAAAAAAGGGGTCATCTCGTTTAAATACTTTCTTTTGCCATACAACACACCTATTCCCGTTGGTCCAAGCATTTTATGACCGGAAAAGGCTATAAAATCACAATCCATCTTTTTTACATCGATAGGAAGGTGAGGTACAGCTTGAGCCCCATCCACAACAATAATTACATCTTGTCTGATATTTCTAATTTGTTTTATTAAAGTATTAACTGGGATAAGTTGACCGGTAACGTTTGACAAAGCGGTAATACTTACTAACCTCGTTTTATTTGTAATATGCTTGAGAAAATCAGATAAATCAAAAATCCCACTTTTAGCGGGATAGTATTTTATCTTTAAATTAAAAATTTTGGCTATTTGCTGCCAGGGAACAAAATTTGCATGATGTTCTATTGTAGATATTAGAATTTCATCATCAGATCGTAATATATTTGAATCTGCAATTGAATATGCTATAAGATTGAGAGATTCAGTTGCACCTTTTGTAAAAATAACTTCCTCAGTTTCGGAGTTTATGAAATTTGCAACTTTACTCCTTGCATCTTCATAATACTTAGTAGCTTCAGCTGCTAAGGTGTGTGTTGATCTGTGGACGTTGGCATGATGGTTGAGGCTGTATTCATTTACAGCATCCATAACTTCCTTGGGCCTTAACGTGGTGGCAGCATTGTCAAGATAGATCAATTTATGCCCATTTATTTTTCTTTTTAAAGCTGGAAATATCTCCTCATATTCTTTGGAAGATAACATCTTTTACCTCCCGACTCATCCCTTCATCAAAAACTTTAATTCTATCTATTGCAGATTCAAACAAACCTGAAGAAATTAATTTTTTTGCTTCTTCCAATGAGAATCCACGAGTCATTAGATAATATAATTTTTCTTTTTCAATAGTACCCACCGTAGCAGCATGTGAAGCATTTACCTCATTTTCATCTACCAACAAACTAGGTAACGCTTCTGCTTTAGCTTTTTCAGAAAGAGTTAAAGTATACTCCGATTCGGAGGCATTAGCTTCTTTTGCTCCTTTTTTCAAATCAAGAAAACCCCTGAATGCAGCCTTTGATTCGTCTTTAATAACACCTTTGGCATCGATCGCCCCGGTTGTTTCAGGTGAATAGAACCTCATTAAATAAAGCATATCAATAACGTTATCTTTATTTCCCAAAAAATAAGGAAATAACTGAGCCTGCGCACCTTCGCCAGCAAGTCTGAACACAATATGTGGCGAGGTAATTCTCCCTCCTATATTTATATCTGTGACTTGAACCTTCCCGTTTTTTTGTACTTCAACAAAAGTGTTATCAATGTTTAAACTGTCGTTGTTACATAAATTTATATTTATCAATTCTAAAGAAGCATTTTCTCTTACTATTATTCTATTTGAAGTCGTTCTAAATAAATTTTCATTTTTGTTGGACTTTATATATCTAATTACAGTAGCTTTAGAGAATGGACTTATGTTGTAAACAGAGGTTTCATATATAGGGGACTTCCAATCATACGTTAAAATAATCGGTTCTCTTTCTTCTCCTTCGTTGGTTTTTAGATAAAAACCCGTATTAGAGAACGCTTCAGCCATCAAAAGGAATTTCCTATGAGCACCTTCAAAATCGTATTTTGCCAAGATTTCTATCCCTTCTTGGTCGATTCCATTCAAAGCTAGTATCTTTCCACTTGTACTAACAGGGACAAAGGAAACATATTTATCTGGCTCATAACCATTTAATTTTGCCCTTTTCCATTTAGGGAAGCCCCAATTTTTGTAAGCTTCGTATCTATAACTTTTGAATGTCTTTAACATTTCATTAGAGATGTGTTCCAAAGATGCTTGAAATTCGTAATCCCCGTAATCTCTTTTTGGTGTAATTTGGGGAATTTGCCATTCAACCGCTTTTAGATCTTTATGCCTCATATCTATAGGTTTCTCAAAAATTGTCTCCATTGTTGTTCACCCCTTGTTATAACTATTTCAATCAAAATGGTTATCCTATGCTTGATTCTACTTCTAAATTAATTAATCTGTTCAACTCAATAGCATACTCCAATGGAAGCTCCTTGGCAAAAGGTTCTACAAAACCTCTAACCACCATGGCTTTAGCCTCAGCTTCACTTAACCCTCTACTCATCAAATAGTAAATCTGCTCTTCTTTGATTCTACCTATACGCGCTTCATGTCCAACATCTGCCTCATCAGTGTAAACCTCGATAAGAGGCACGGTATCACTTTTAGATTCGTTATCAAGCATCAAGGCTTGACAAGATACCGAAGCTTTTGCACCTTTGGCGTTCTCTCCTAACTTCAACCATCCTCTGTAAAAGGCCCAACCACCGCCGATACTTATACTTCGTGCATCGACATTTGCGCTGGTATATGGTGCAAACATGAAAACTTTGGATCCTGAATCCATATGTTGATTTGGCCCAGCATAAGTGATCGCCTTAGTTTCGGTTTTCGCTCCTTTGCCTCTCAGTATTGAAGATGGATATATCATTGTTTTATGACTCCCCAAAGAGCCTGATACCCACTCCATTATACCGTCTTCATCCACTATTGCCCTTTTTGTATTCAAATTGTATGTGTTTTTGCTCCAGTTCTGAATCGTTGCATATTTTACCCTTGCACCTTTCTTTACGTATATTTCTACCATCCCAGCATGGAGGTTTGTTACTTCATAATAAGGAGCAGAACATCCTTCTATGAAAGCCAGTTCACTTCCTTCATCAGCAACTATTATCGTATGCTCCATCTGCCCCATTCCAGGATTATTCATTCTAAAATAAGCTTGAAGCGGCAATGGAACTTTTACACCTTTTGGGACGTATAAAAATGTACCTCCGCTCCACACAGCACCATGTAAAGCGGCATACTTATGGTTCGTAGGAGCCACTGCTTTCATGAAATATTCTTTAACTAAATCAGGATACTTTTTAACCGCACTTTCCATATTTAAAAATATAACTCCCAAATTTTCAAGCTCTTTTTTTATATTTTGATAAACGATTTCCGAATCGTATTGTGCACCAACACCAGCCAATGCCTTTTTCTCTGCCTCTGGAATTCCTAGTTTATCGAAAGTATCCTTTATTTCCGCAGGGACGTCATCCCACGATCCAGATGTTTTTCCCCTTGGCCTAATGTATGCAACAATTTTACTTACATCTAAGTCAGAAACATCAACCCCGAATCGAGGATCCCTCCACGTGTTAAATATATGTAAAGATTTTAATCGTAAATCTCTCATCCAGGTAGGTTCTTCTTTTTGTTCGGATATTTCTTGAACTACCTTTTCGTTTAAACCCGGAATAGTTTTGTAAACATACGTCTCGGGATTTTTAAAATCGAATTTGCTCTGGTCTACCAATAAATCTTCTATATTAACATTTTCATTTTTTGCCATGATTTCACTCCTCAGAAATAGTTATTCCCATTTCTTGCTCCAACGTTGAGTAACCGTTTTCCTCTATCTCTTTAGCTAATTCTTCTGATCCTGTTTTTACTATTTTCCCGTCTATGTAGATATGTACGTAATCAGGAACAACAAAGTTCAAGATTCTTTGATAGTGTGTAATGAGTAATACTCCCATATTACCAGTTTTTACTCTGTTGATGTTTTCTGCAACTATCCTCAGTGCATCAATATCTAAACCGGAATCTATCTCATCCAATATACTCAATTTTGGTTTTAGAAAACCCATTTGTAGTATTTCACTTTTTTTCTTTTCACCACCGGAAAACCCGGTATTGATATATCTTTCCAGAAATTCTCCGTTGAGATCTAAATTTCGGGATAACTGGGATATTACTTTATTCAATTCTAATAGTGTAATTTTATCCTCTTTATGGATGTTTCTGAAGGAATTAATCAAGAATTGTCTCATCTTTATTCCTTCAACCTCTTCAGGAGTTTGAAAAGACATAAACAAACCTAATTTAGCCCTTTCATCTGTAGAAAGATCTAAAATGGATTGCCCTTCGAATAAGATATCTCCTGAAGTAATTTGATATTTTGGATTTCCCATGATAACATGGGCTAATGTAGATTTTCCGGACCCATTTGGCCCCATTAATGCATGTATCTCACCCTTATTTATAATTAAGTTAACGCCTTTTAATATTTCAACATCTTCATCTCTAACTTTTACCCTTAAATCCTGTATTTCTAAAAGAGCTGACATCCCTTTTCCTCCTTCTAATTAGCAATGTTATTTTGTGCATGCTTTACTTTAAATTCTACCATATTAGTCAACTTTAAGTCAAGAAAAATTGTACAAAAAACAGTACCTTAAACAACACTTAAAGTTTAAACCAGAATCTCCATAATTAGTTAAGTTTCAACATATTTTAAAATACTAAATGATCCCTCTTATTTCCTCTAAAGTTGAAATCCCTTCTTTTTGTAAATATTCTTCTATACCTTCAATTATTTCAGCACAAGCATTGGGATTTATAAAATTAGCAGTGCCTACTTGCACAGCCCACGCACCTGCCATTATATACTCAATCACATCTCTATAATCCATAATTCCCCCAATACCTATAATAGGAACATCAACAGCTTTTGAAACTTCATACACCATTCTTAAAGCAATGGGTTTTATACAAGGCCCTGATAGACCCGCAGTTATATTATCAAAAATGGCTTTTTTCTTGCTTATATCTATCGCTAAGGCAGGAAAAGTGTTTACAAGTGATAGTGCGTCTGCTCCTGCTTCAACGCAACTTTCAGCCATTTCAACCATATTTTCAGCACTTGGAGATAATTTTACTATTAGGGGCTTTTGGCAAACTTTTCTAACTTGTGTTACAACGTTGCTAGCTATTTCTGCCTTTGTACCGAAAGAAATGCCTCCTTCTTTAACGTTGGGGCAGGAAATGTTTAGCTCTATCATATCTATTTCGGTTTGATTCAGCTTTTCAACAGAAATAACGTATTCTTCGATCGTATTTCCACTAACATTGGCAATTATCACCGTATCTTGGCTGTTTAGGAAAGGGAGCTCTTCTTCAATAAATGCATCTATGCCGGGATTTTGTAAGCCAATACTGTTCATTATTCCGCCTGTGGTTTCGTGAATCCGTACACCTTTATTTCCTTCTCTTTGCCTTAAAGTTAGCCCTTTGGTGGATAATCCACCCAATTTAGAGATGGGAAAGTATTCTGAAAACTCTCTACCAAAACCAAAAGTCCCAGAAGCAGCTATTACTGGGTTTTTAAACTCTACCCCAGCGATGTTTACTTTGGTATCAATCATCAAAAAATACCTCCTCTCCCTTGAAAACAGGCCCTTCTTTACATACCCTTTTCATCCCAGATTTTGTCTTTATACTGCATCCCAAGCATGCCCCCATACCACAAGCCATGACACTTTCCATAGAAACAAAAACAGAAGACTTATTCTCACAATTTTCAACTACTTTTTTCATCATGGGGGAAGGGCCACAAGTGAAAACAACGTCATATTTTTCTGGTCTGAATATATCCGTTATGAAACCTTTTTGACCTGTAGAACCATCTTCGGTCGTTATATAGATCTTAGCCACATACTTTCGTACGTAGTCCATATAATAAACTTCATTTGTGAATCCAGCATAAAAATCTATCCCTGTATTCAACTTTTTTGCCAAATAAATCATTGGAGCTATGCCGATACCACCTGAAATTAAGGCGACCTTTCCACTCACATTCAAATTAAAACCGTTTCCCAAGGGACCTAAAACCTTTAACTTATCTTTTGGTTTCAGTTTGGATAGGTAATTTGTTCCTCGACCAACAACTTTGTACAAGAAAGTCAAAACGCTTTCTTCCACATTGCATATACTAAAAGGTCTAGACAAAAGAGGATCCAGATCCCAACTACGCAGCATATAAAACTGTCCAGGATCACCCATACTGTCGTTGGATTCGATCTGAACTTTTAACTCGAATATATCTTTTGCGATTTCAGTATTAGAGAAAATATCAACTTCCCTATACCCCACTTTCACTTTGTATATCCTCCCTCATTTCAAGTACGGCTTTTCTGGCATAATCTGCAAATCTTTGGTTCCCATCTTCGTAGTTTTTATAAGCGGTAATTATTCCCCTTGAAGAGTTAATAACACCGCCATTACCGTTGTTTAAATAAAGGGAAACGTCTTTCCCAGTAGCACCTTGATGACCGTATCCAGGGATTAAAAAGAACATATTTTTGTATCTATTTCTAATTTCTTTGGCTTCATCAACATGTGTCCCACCTACAACCGCACCTATTGAACTGTAGCCACAACTTCCTCGGTACTTGGTCCCTATTTCATTGAGTTTGTCTCCGACAATGTAATAAAGATATTCATCTTTTGGAGATACTTTCAAATACTGGATGTCTTTGGCTCCTGGATTCGATGTTCTTAGAAGCACGAAGACTCCTTTTTCTCCACTTTCAATGTATTTAAGGAAAGGTGTTAAGGTATCAAAACCAAGATATGGATTCAACGTTATAAAATCAACCTCAAACTCCCCTTCAAAATGAGCTTTAGCGTACATCTCAGCCGTGGATGAAATATCTCCTCTTTTTATATCCCCGATTGTTATCTTTTTTATACTTCTCAAATATTCTATCGTTTTTTTATACCCTAAAAGGCCTTTTATGCCGTATGCTTCATAATATGCTATTTGTAATTTATAGACAGGTACTAAATCACATGTTTTGTCTATTATCTCTTTGTTGTATTTGAACAAAACTTCATCAATATCTTGATACTTTTCTTTCAAGTTAACTGGTATATAATCCAAATGTGAATCCAATCCGACACAAACATTCCCATTTTTTTCAACCTCGTTGAATAATCTATCTATTATCAAATTTGACACTCCCCTTTTTGTATTTAATCTCTCCCTTTCTAATTGTTGCTATAACTTCTCCATAAAATTCCATCCCATCAAAAGGAGTATTCTTGCCTTTGGATAAAAATTCGTCTTTGTTGATTTTAACCTTCTTTTCTAGATCTACAATAACTACATCTCCATCGTATCCTACTTGTATTTTTCCTTTTTTAACCCCTAGCATTTGTGCTGGTTTTGAAGACATAAGTTGAGATAAGCGATTAAGTGAAATTTCTTCACTTTTTACCAACTTCGTATAACAAACGGGGAAAGCAGTTTCTAACCCTGAGATACCTGGTGCTCCTTTTTCTTTGTCCTGCATAGAATGAGGGGCGTGATCAGTTGCTATAATATCTACGGTCCCATCCTTTATTCCATCGATTATTTCCAAAACATCTTCTTTTTCTCTTATTGGAGGATTAACTTTGTAATCGTAACTGTATAAGGCTAAGTGATGGGGGGTAACTTCGCAGGTAAGATTTTGTATTTTTCTTTTCGCCTTTCTTATACCTTCTATTGCCTCTTTCGTACTTACGTGGGCTAAATGAAGAGAGGCTCCTGTCAATTTCGCAAGGTATATATCTCTAAAAGTCATCAAATTTTCGGAAAGTCTCGTGTTTATCGTTACTATTCCATTGTCTTCTTCATGTGCTATGATAGTTAACCCTTTCTCCTTTGCCTTCACCATCGCTAAATACATAGTTAAATTTGACTGAACACCTTTTCCATCATCAGATATGAATTTCACATTGTCATCTACATAATCCAAATGTTCTAAAGATTTTCCATCAAAGCTCTTTGTAATAGAAACCGTTTGGTGAATATCGATCAAATTTAATTCTTTAGCTTTGTTCAACACATAATTAACAACGTTCATTCCACTGCATATAGGATTGGTATTCCCCATCAGATTCACACATGTGTATCCGCCTTTCAACGCAGCTAAACTTCCAGAATGTAAATCTTCTTTATAAGTATAACCTGGATCTCTGAAGTGCGCATGCATATCTACAAATGCTGGCATAACAACCAAACCCTTAGCATCTATAGTATATGCATCGTAATTCAAATCTCTCCCATAATTATCTATCTTTTCATCTTTAATGTACAAATCCCCAAATAAATCTTTTTCTTCATCCACAATTCGACAATTTTTAATCAGAACACTTATTTTAATTCCCCCCCAAAATAGATTCTTTTTTGTTCTCTCAATTTTACTATTAATATAAATAAATAGAAAAAAAGCAGTGTTAACTTTGTTTGACTTCAAGTTTAACACTACCTTTGGCTTTTATGAAAATAAACCAATTGAAAATCATTTTTTCTCCAAACTGTCTATATAAACTTTATTCTTAACTCCTTTCAATCTGGAATCGTTAATTTTACAGTTTCTTTTGTTATCTTTTTTCCCGCTACTACTGTGAAGAAAAATAAAAATACCCCAGTTCCTAACAATATCCATAACAGTATGTCATTTAACTCTTCTGTCACGGGAAAAGATGAAGTCAAATAACTGCTGGTCTCCTTATCAATGCTCTTGCTATCGCTATTCTCTGCCTTTGCCCATCTGATGGCTTACTTCTCATTTCTCCCACTACAGTATCGTATCCTTCATCTAAAAGCCCTACGAATTTATCTACCTTAGCTTTCTTTACCGCCTTCATGAATTCTTCTTCAGTGAATCCATCATCCAGCATTATGTTTTCTTTGAGTATTCCATCCTTCTTAATCTCATTATATACTTTCCCATATGATTTTCAAGTGTTTTTTTAAAAGGACAGTTCATAAGACCGATTTTGAATTATGTTATTCATTACTTAGAAAGTGATAGACCAGATAAAAATAAAAACATCATCAATTACATAAACGTTTTAAAATTAAAATGGGATGTTAAATACGATGAAGCCCTTGAGATAATAGATGAAGAGATAAAAGGGCTGAAAAAAGGTGGTTTGTATTATCTTTTAACGAAGAAAGATACGAAAAAGCAGCTCGCTTAAACATTGAAGCATTTAAGGTACTATGATTTAAAGGATATACCAAAAGAATTCACACCGAAAGAGATTGATCCATTCGTGAAAAAATACACGTTGAAAAGAAAGCCTTCTGCTGTTTCTTTTTATGTTTTTGAAGGGGAAGAAAGAGAAGAGTTCATCAAAATTAGCACTAATTTATCCTGACTTTGACAGTTGAGAGATGATTTTTTAGTAAACTAAACGGAAAGAAGCAGGTTCGAGAAAACAAATAGCTGTGATCAATTTTAAAACCCCCATCGTATATAGATGGGGGTTTTTTAATTACAAACCATAAATTGTAGAAAACTTCTCTTTTATATAGTCTACAAAATATTTGGGATTAAGAGTTTCACCTGTAACCTTTTTCAAAAGTTCTTCTGGTTCGTACATTTTACCGTACTTATGAACATTCTCAACCATCCAATTCAAAACTTCTGCTGAATCTCCTCTTTCTATTTGAGATGGATAATCTTTTAAATCCTTCTTCAACTTTGAGAACAATTGAGCACTGTATAGATTGCCCAACATGTATGAAGGAAAATAACCAAATTGTCCATTTGACCAATGTACATCTTGCAACACACCTACTGCGTCGTTTGGTGGCACGATACCTAAATATTCTTTCATTTTATCCCTCCATACCGTAGGAAGTTCATTTACTTTTATTCTATCGTTGATCAGTGCTTCTTCAATTTCAAATCTCAACATAATATGAAAGTTGTAAGTTACTTCATCTGCCTCAGTCCTGATGAAGTCTTTTTTAACTATATTTACACCCTTATACAGTTCATCACTACTTATTCCTTCAAAAGATGGAAAAATATCTTTTAACTTTTTAGAAAAGAAAACCCAAAAACGAGGCCCTCTTCCTATAATATTTTCCCAAAATCTTGATTGAGATTCATGCACAGCCATCGAAGCACCTTCATCCAAAGAAGTTTCAAAAAATTCCTCAGGAATATGAAGTTCGTATAAAGCATGTCCACCTTCGTGCATAGTTGAAAATAAAGAATATCTCAGATCTTTGTTGTTGTACCTTGTGGTAATTCTTACGTCTTTTGGACCAATTTTTGTAGTGAAAGGATGAGCAGACATGTCCATACGTCCAGAATCGAAATCGAAATTCATAAATTTTAACGCTTCCAGAGATAACTCTTTCTGCTTATTTACGTCGAAATCACCTTCAAAGAAATCGTATCTTGGTTCTTTCCCATTTTCAAAAAGCTCTTGCATAAAAGGTAGTAAATGCTCTTTTAAGTAATTTGTTGTGCCTCTCAACGTATCTGTTTTCATCCCTGGCTCGAATAAGTCTAAAAGAGCATCATATCTATTTTTTTCGTATCCCAAAGCTTCCGCTTGTTCTTTTTCTAAAGAAACTACTTCTTTTAAATAAGGTTCGAACATAGAAAAGTTGTCTTCTTCTCTGGCTTTTTTCCAAAAATGACCTGCTTTTGAAGTTGTTTCGGCTAATTTTCGGACAAGTTGTGGAGGTAACTTTTTAAACTTATCGAAATCTTTCTTGGCTACCCTTACCATCGCTTGATCAAATTCACCCAATTCACCATAATTTTCCTTCTTTGAAAAATAATCCAAAAATTCACCCATTTGATCGGAAACAGACATTTTAAACAGTGCCTCCGTAAGTTCTCCTAAAGCTTTAGAACGATACTCAATAGCATTGTTTGGAGCATTAGTTTCTAGATCCCAATGCATAAGTGCAATAGCCTGACCGTATCTTGAAATCTTGGCTTGAAACTCTTTAAATTCTTCAAATTTAGGCATCTTTTTACCCCCTCTTATATAGATTTTTTCAATCTTTAGAATTTCTAAAACTTTATATATAGCGCCCCTTCACCCATACGTTAAGGGGTAAACCCCTTAAGATCCCCATACGTTAAGGGGAACCCCCCTTAAAAACCCCAAATCAAGGTCAAAATCACTAAAAAAACATCGTTTGCACACTGCAGCAAACAAAAAAAGTTCTTTTGCACAGAACAGCAAACAGATTTTGTTAGTTATCCTAATTATATCAGATTTCTTGAACTATCCAAAAGTTTGCTGTATAATATTGTATCAGCAACATATTTATACACGATTTTCAAAATATAATTCAGGGGGTAATCATGAATTATCTACTTACTTTAATTTCAGGTATTTTAACCGGATTGGCTATGCCAGGTAATTTATTTTCTTTTCTCATCTGGTTTTCACTGGTTTTTTTTCTGAGGAATATTGCCGGATCAAAAACTCATTATGAAAGATTGTTACATACGATAATATACTCTTCTTCCATGCTGGTAACTACTCTTTGGTGGTTGCTTCCCACTTTGTCCAAAAATATACCCCGAATTCTAAAAAATTATTCTCCAATCGTCGGTTTTTTTGGATACGTTGGAATGATAGTACTTTTAATGATACCTTATCTCATCATCTGGCTTTTATCAGAACTTTATCATAGAAAAGATAGACAATATAATTATCTTTCACTGCTTTTTTTCTATTCTTTTGCATACACCATCGCTGAAGTCTTAAGGGGTTTTGGAGATTTGGCTTTTATGGGAGGGAATTTATCATATGCACTTTATGATCACACTGGAATAATACAAATCGTCTCTATTATAGGCTCTTTTGGTCTGACTTTTATCATAGTTTTTGTCAATTCTCTGATAGCCTTCGATAATTCACGTGATAAGGCATTAAAAATTCTTGTTATATTTACTACTATATACATTTCTAACTTCGCTATTGTTAGGTATCTACCTCCTATTAATAGCACAAATGATTCCATAAAAGTTGGAGTCGTTCAAACGAATGTACCTCAAGAGATCAAGTACTCCTCAAATCCAATACAAGATTATTCAACCTTTTCTAAGAATATCCAAGAATTTAAAAATAGGGATGTGGATGTAGTGGTTTTTCCAGAATCAACTTTTCTTGAAGACGTCTCAAAGTCAGAAATAGAAGGCCAAATAGTAAGAGACATTCAAAACTTATACAAACCTGTAATTTTAGGACATCCAAGGATAGAAAGCAATAACCATTTTAACTCTGCCTGGGTATATAACCAACATGGGAGTATTCAGGGGATCTACGATAAAGTTAAATTAACCCCATTTGCTGAATTTTTGCCATATGAAACTATATTTGGAAACTTTGATGTTTTTAGATTATTAAACTTTTATACATCCGGGGAGGAATACTCAACCTTTTCATTAAATGAAACTGATTTTGGCGTTCAAATATGTTTTGAAACTTATTTCCCGGAGGTTTCAATAAATCAAGCTAAGAATGGAGCAAATTTATTGATTGCAATCTCTAACGACGGTTGGTTTTATTCTAAAACAGGTCTCTTTCAACACTTCAGCCAGGGTGTTTTTAGAGCCGTAGAAACAAGAAGAGATTTTATCCAAGTATCAAATACAGGCTTAACTGGCTCAATTGACAAATATGGAAGGATCACCAACATATTCGACTCCCAAGAAGAAAAAACGGGAATCCTTTTTGTCAATCCAAACGATAAGATCTCTTTTTACTCTAAGGCTTCAGACATTTTAAAAATATTATTTTTTATCGGAGCACTTTTGCTTGCAATTCTTTAAACTCAATATCCAAATTCTAAATCAATTAAGTCTTTTACCATACCGTCTTTTAAAAAGCTTTTTATATTTTCTATAGTTTCATCGATACTGTACTTTGTAGCTTCAGTGTTATACCCTCCAACATGTGGAGATAAAACAACGTTATCAAAGGTATGAATCGGGTAATTAGCTGGCAAAATTGATGGTTTTTCTGTGGTAGGATAATTGTACCAAACATCTATAGCGGCTCCCGCTAATTTTTTGGACTTCAAAGCTTCATATAGTGCACTTTGATCTATAACATCACCTCTTCCAACGTTTATTATGTATTTGCCATCCATTTTATTAAACACCTTTTCATCGATAAGCCCTTTTGTATATTTCGTCAAAGGTAGCGTTACGAATACAATTTCACTTTTTTCTATTACATAATCTAAATCGGAACTGATCTCATCCACATTTTCAATTTCTATATTCGCGTTTCTTTTATAACCAACAATTTTACAATCAAAGGTTTTAAGCATTTGTGCAAGATTTTTCCCTATATTGCCTAATCCCAATATTGCACAACTTTTGTTCTGAATAGATACCCACGAATCTTTAACACTTTCTCCAGCACTAAATCCATGCCAAATTCCTTCTTTTAAATCGTTATGATAAGACACAATTTTTCCGAGAAGAGCTAAAGCAAGCGTAAAAGCCCTTTCTGCTACTATTCTGGCGTTACCATGACTATTTGCAACGCTAATGCCTTTTTCTTTAAGTACTTCTAAGGGTAATTGGTTCACCCCAGCATAGGGAACAAAGATTATTTTCAAATTCTTTGATTTTCCCAAGATATTCTCATCCAAATCTCCACCAAACACTATTGCATCTGCAACTTCCATAGCATTTTCAATATTGCTGATTTCTTCACTATCTAGAAATTCATCGTTGGGAAATAATTTCTTCAACTCACTAATTTTTTCTTTCCAATACGAGTTTAACTTGTTCATAAACAATACTTTCAATTTTTTCAATGCCCCCTCAAAGTGATTATTTTTGCTGTCTTTAGCGCCCCTTCGCCCCGCACCCACAAGGAAACCGTTTAATGGTCAATAATAATTATATCACAAAAAAAGTCGGAATTAAACTTACAAATTTCAAAGCGGCTTTAGCCGCTTTTTATATATCATCTTTGAATTCTTGCCAAATCTTCAAAATTTCCTTTCAATGATTTATACAAGTTCCTATAAGCCTCATAATAATCATCGTAAATCTTTGTATCTTGATAATTAGGTTCAATAATTTCTTTGAATTTTACCCATTTTAAAACATCTTCGAGCTTTTGTCCATCTCCTACTGCAGCCAACATAGCTGCTCCATACGCACCGCCTTCATCAATTTTAGGCATTTTAACAGGCATTTTGAAGTTTGTTGCAACTATCTTTGCCCATGTTTTATTTTTGGCCCCACCCCCAACTATTCTAATATCTTTTATCTCTGTTTTTTCTTTTATAAGTTCAAAGGAATCCCTAAGGCCAAAGGTTATACCTTCCATTGTTGCTCTTAGTATGTCATTTTCAGTATTCAAGGAAGAAATCCCAAAAAAAACACCTCTTGCGTTAGGGTCTCTATGTGGGGTTCTTTCTCCGTTTAAATAAGGAAGAAAAATAATACCATTTGAACCCGGTACTGAAAGGTTTGTTCTTTCTTCTATTTCCGTCCAATCCAAACTGGGGAAAAATCTATATTTTACCCAATTTAGGGAATGAGCGGCTGAAAGCATTACTCCCATGTAGTAATATTTATCTTGTATTACATAGTTAAAGTAATGTATTTTGCCCGATAAATCAGGAACTTTTTTTTCAGTGAGGGTTAAAACAGTGCCTGAAGTTCCGATACTAACCATCGACTCTCCCACTTTTGATATACCTATTCCAAATGCAGCTGATGCATTATCTGCTCCTCCTGAAACGACTTTTGTGTTCCTCCATCCCAATTCATTTTGCAAGCTTTCTTTTAATTCACCTCGAATCCCATAAGAAGGATACAATTCAGGCATTATGTCCATATTAATGCCAAAAGTTTCAAATATATCTTCATCCCAATAATTTGTTTTTACATTAAAACATGCCGTTCCAGAAGCATCCGAATAGTCCATACCAATACTACCCGTTAACTTAAAAACAATATAATCCTTAGGTAGAAGAATCTTCTTTATTTTTTTAAAATTCTCTATTTCATTTTCTTTTAACCACAGTATTTTTGGGAAAGTGAAACCTTCCAAAAAGGGATTCCCTATTTTGGAGATAACCTTTTCTTCACCACCAAAAACTTCTGTGGCTTTTTTACACTGGGGAGTGGTCCTTTGATCCCACCAAAGGATTGCGGGCCTAATAGGTTTATTATTTTCATCCAAAACCACCAAGCTATGCATTTGTCCGGAAAAACCTATTACATCTATTCGATGCGTTCTGGACACTTTTTTTAATATTTCGTATACACCATTCCACCAATCTTCAGGGTCTTGTTCAGCCCATGCCGGTTTGGGAACTTTCATTTCTAATGGATAAGAATAACTATCCAAAAGTTCTCCTTCTTCAGATATAACTAAACCTTTCAATCCAGTTGTTCCAACATCTATACCTAGATATTTTCGCAAAATGATCACCTCATTTTAAACCACAGCTTTTTCTGCAAAATCATCCATCACTCTTAAATTTGCCCCCCTCAAACATGCTGTTTCTATATCAAAAACAGGTCTCAAGGGCTTTTTTAAAGATTTTAAGGTTGGTTTCAGAGCTCGTGTCTTTATAATATTTTCAATCTCTGTGAAATACTCATCCGGGAAAAGATACCCATACCCCCCAAAAATTACAAACTCAGGATTTAAGATATTTATTAAATTAACCGTCCCTACTCCCAAATAATATAACATCTGTTTAATTATTTCATCGGCGTTTCCTTCCTTCTTCTGGGCTTTTATAAGAAGATTTCTAAATTTTTCTTCGTAATTGTTGCCTTCCAATCGCCCATTGCTGTATTCATATATCTTAGAAACTGTATCAATTGAGGCAAACGTTTCCCAACATCCTCGATTATTGCAAAAACATTTTTCTCCATCTTCATCGATGCTCATGTGACCAAATTCACCTGCTGTGAAATTAGGTCCCAAATGAATTTGACCGTCTATAAGCAAAGCTCCCCCTATTCCCTGGGATATGAAAACATAGACTCCATTGTTTAAGTTTGCAATATTCTTGTTAAAATACATCTCTGCTTGTAGAGCTAACTTTGCCTCGTTTGCAGCAAAAATTGGTTTGTCACAATGAGGAATTTCCTTTAAAATAGCTCCCTTAAGATCAATCTCACTCCAATTAAAATGAGGAACGTATTCGATGATCAAGTTTTCTCTATCAATCATTCCTGGAAAAGAAAAAGAAAGGCCTACAATATTATTTCCATTAGCATTTTCATATATTCTTTTTATCTCAACAGCTAATTTACTAATAAAAACATTAAAATTTTTGGGGGTTTCAAATTCTCCTATCTTATTGATTGAATTGTTTATGTATCCAAGACCTACAACTGTTTTTTCTACTCCCACTTTAACAACAATGGAAGCAGCAACGCCTTTTGCTGCTTCCAACCTTATAGGTTTTCTTCCAACACCTTTAGAAGACTTTCTATCTCCTTCTACTATTAAGTTTTTAGAAATCAAATCATACGTAATCTTTGTCACAGTACTTTTATCTAAACCAGTAAGCTTAGAAATCTCATTTCTGGAGATTCCAGAATAATATCTGATCAAATTGAAGACCATTAATTTGTTTGAGTATCCCATTCTTTCTGCATTGATTTTCTTTATCTTCAAAATAAAGCCTCCCGATTCATCAGTTATTCGTAGATGTACAAATTTATTAAATTTTCCAAATATTCTTGTCTTGCCGATTTCGGAATTCCCACTTTTTTATCTATTACATACTCTTCGAGTTCTTTGAAATTAGTTCGTCCATCCACTATCTTTTTACCCATAGCTTCATTAAAACTATTATACCTTTTTTCTACAAAGTCTTCCAAAACTTTTTCTTCTAAAATTTTGCTTGCTAAGATCAGTCCTAAAGCAAATGCATCCATTCCTGCAATATGTGCGTAGAACAAATCGATATTTTCGTAAGAAGGCCTTCTAACATGTGAGTCAAAGTTTAAACCACCTGGCGCTATTCCTCCATTTTTAAGTATTTCATACATTGCCAAAACGTTTTCAAATACGTTTGTTGGGAATTGATCTGTATCCCATCCTAACAAAAGATCCCCCATGTTAGCATCAACGCTACCCAAGATATTATTTATTCTTGCATACCTTAATTCATGCTGAAAAGTATGGCCGGCAAGAGTTGCGTGATTTGCTTCTATATTGAACTTGAAATACTTATCAAGATCGTACTTTTGTAAAAATGCATAAGAGTTCGCAACATCAAAATCATATTGATGTTTTGTGGGTTCTTTTGGCTTAGGTTCTATCAAAAATTGACCATCAAAACCAATTTCTTTGGCGTAATCTACAGCCATATGTAAAAAATTAGCCAAATTGTTCAATTCCAACTCCATATTAGTGTTTAAAAGGGTTTCATATCCTTCTCTTCCACCCCAAAAAACATAATTTTCACCATTTAATTCCTTAGTTATTTCAAGTGCTTTTTTTACCTGTGCAGCGGCATATGCATATACATCTGCATCACAAGAGGTAGCTGCACCCTGCATAAACCTTGGATGAGTGAAAAGATTCGCTGTTCCCCAAAGAAGCTTTATACCCGTTTCTTTCATTCTTTCTTTTATTCTTTCAACTACTTTATCTAATAACTTATTTGTTTCTCTCAACGTTTCTTGTTCATCAACTAAATCTCTGTCATGGGTACAAAAATATTTAACCCCTAATTTGCTCATGAACTCGAATGCTGCATCACATCTTGCGTAAGCTTTATCTAAAGGATCCGAAAATTTGTTCCATTCTCTGTTGGCACTTTCGACCCCGAACATGTCCCTTCCTTCTGCAGTGAAAGTGTGCCAATATGCCACAGAAAATCTCAAGTGTTCTTCCATAGTTTTATTACCAATTTTTCTCTTGGGATCATAATAGTGAAAAGATAACGGATCCTTCGATTCCTTACCTACATACTCAACCTTTTTAATATCTTTGAAATATTCTGTCACTTTAAGACCTCCTATGAAAGATTTATAGAGCCTTTAAAATTCTAAAACTTTCATTATATTTAAATTTTAGAAATTGATTTTTTAAAAATACCTCACATCTTTTAATTCATATTTAATCAGTATTTGAATTTATTTTTATCTAATTTTCTAACAATTGGCAATTATATTACCTTTCATAATTCTCTTAAAATCTCCATTCTATTTTTCAAAATTGTAATTTCTAAAGTGTCTAGATATTTTATTTAATCTTTAGAAATTTTAAAATATACTTCAAATCAAAGCTCTATATTCCAAAAATTTTAAAATAATATCAATCATTCTAAGCTATTTCTAATCAGATTTAGCCCTCTTTGCGGAGAAGCCTACCCACCACAAAGAAAAAGGCCCAACCTTTTAGCCTTACCTTATTTTTAAAAAATATTTATTTCTGAAGTTTCTATTTTCTCTTTTTCTAATTTTTTCTAATCTATTGAACCACTGAATTTTAACTTGAAACTTCTTTGTAGTCTTCAAAGTATTCAATTTCTTGTTTTTTAAGAGCATTATAAGTAGGCAATTTTTTTACTTCTCTTAATTCATTTTCTAACTTTTTCTTAGTTATATTTTCAATAATGCTTTTTTGGCCTTCTAAATTGCAATCTACTCCTATGTGATAATACCCAATTTAGCAAAGAAATATACATAGTCCCTTTAAAATGAAATATGCTTTGATAGAAAATTTTGAATATAAACACAAATCGAGTTTGAAAATCAAATAGTAAGATTAGTAACGAAATTCATTTACTATATAGTTCAAATGATGAACATGAACTTTACGTTGCCTATCTAGCCTCTGGAACCTCAGACTAAGATGTTTTAAATCTTAATCTGATTTGACCCTGTAGAATAGTATCAGTTCCATGGTTTACTAATACTGATGCCTATTATTTACGTCCTAATTTTCTAAAAAAGTCTAAATATGATGCTCCTGAAATTTAGAGAATCAATTATCTACTATAGTAAAGGAAATAATTAAATAAAATTGAGTTTCTACATCGGGAACAACAACTTTACACAGCAGTATACGTCGAATAAATTCCTATAAGTATTGAAGCTTATAATGGCACTAGAGCAATTGAAATGAATCCATTTTATAAAGCATATTTGAAATATTCATGAATGTTGAATCCTCGATAGTTTCACCTATCTACAACAAGATATATTACGTAATTTACACCGTCATCCTTGAAGTACCGATGCAACATGCCGAATTTTAAGAAGTAGTAGACAATTTAGAGGATAATTTGAAAAAATCATCAGAGTGAACTTTATTTGGAACCTAGACTTTTTATAATTTTTGATAATTGAACTTTTTTTATTAATTCAATGTTAATATCTAACAAGAGCATCGTTTGAATCTTAGAAAACATTAACATTCTTACTTTCTTAGTCTTTTAAAGTTTGGATCTGTAAATATATCAGTTGCATCGTCACTGTGAGAAGAAAATTCAGAAATAACTGCACCTTCTTCTCCGGCCTTGAACCAATGTAGTGTATTTGGAGGTATGGTGTATTGTTCTGCTGGGTTTAAAATTATTTCATGTGATGCTGTGAAATATTCATTTGGTGGTTGTACATGCCAAGTGTTCTTTTCTCCTTCAATGAAAAGAAATACTTTACCATATCTGCACCTGAAGGTTTCTTCTTTTCCAATATCTCCATCATGAGGCGGGTGCTTATGTTCAGGACATGTTTGATTAGGCAAAAGAACCATTTCTTTAGCACAGTATCTATCGGTATTTACATAGGTAACAATCTCAAGACCTAGTTCTTCGATATTTCCTAATCCTCCATCAACGATTTCTATATTTTCTTTTTCATCTTCTCTTAGAGCGATACCCGCTTTTTCAAAAAGTTCTAAACTTTTCATTTTCACTTTTTCATATGTCTCATTGTTCAACATAAATTGAAGCCCCCCTCGTATAATATGTATGGATATGAAACTTAAAAAATGGTACTAAAAATTTGTTTTTTGCTCTTTTTCATTATTTCTTTTGTAAAGAAATGCCCTAATGCTAAAATAGTATCAGGATGATTAGCGAGGGAAGATTCCCTCCCCCCTTGCAAGACCTTTTGGTCGTTGCTTAAAAAGCTTGTTTCCTGACTTAGCAGTCAACTTGCTAACCGATTACTGCATCACCTTTGATTAGGCCATCAGCAAGGCTATTTTTCATTGGTGGATGCTCATAGAGCGCGAGGCTGCCTTTGACTGCTAAGATTAGGACATCTCTTTGCTTTCATCCTTTATCTTCATTCGAAAGGTGGTGAAATGTGGTTCTCAGTTTTTGGCTTTACTAAGACTTACACGCCATAGGTTCCATTTAGTTCAAACACTCGTCTCTGAAAAGAATTGGATGCTTTCCAACATTTATCTGAAATTCAGTGAATTGGCTGTGAAAAATAGGGATAAGCCCTTTTCCAATATATACGGTGCTACGTCTTGTGCTGCTTTGACTGAGTTCTACTCTTTGGATGAGATAGTTTACAAACCCATTGAAGATTTATCTCAGTTCGTTGTTGTTGTTTTATTCGGAATTGTTGAATTTTTGTTTATATTTCCTCATTCTCGCTTATTACTTTTGCCGAAAAGAGCTACAAACTAAAAAGCTACATTAAAAAAGTTATTTGAAAACCAGCAATAAAAGAATCTCCTAACCCAATTGTATATTTTGGCATTTCAATATATTTTGTTGGAACTATAACCACTTCCTTACAATAATTGCTTTTAGAAACTTTGCTTTCTGCAATGGTTCCTTTGTTGCTAGTCGGCAATTTTAAAACTTCGAGAATTTTTTCTTTATTTCCATATTCGCCAAACATTGCTTTTGAAGTAGCTAATAAATTGCCATAAATAAGCCCTCTTTCAATATTAATATCGAATAAATCACCAATGTACATAGAATAATCTTTGGAATGAACAATAATCCCTTTTTGAATGTTAAATCTGTCTTTAATAAATTTAGCTCCTTGAATTATATAAATAATATCTTGTGTATCACTAAAAAATCTAAAACTTTCAAGAATATATTTTATTTCTTCATCATTTAAACTAAAAATATCAATATTTGGCAGAATCGTTTCTAAACACATTTTTTTAATTTGAAAATTATGGTAATGAGCATCTTCAAAAATAACTATTCCTGAAGGGTTTCTAATTTTATATTTTTTTATATGTTTTACAACAAAATCTAAACGATCTATTAATAACTTCTCATCAACAATTGTATTAAAACCAGATATTAAATTACTCCCTATTTTATTAGCATTTTGTTCGATATATTCAAAGAAAGGTTTATTAAACGGGAGAAAGTTATTAATAGTTGTTCTCGTAAGAATTAACCTATTCGAATTAGGTATTAGGATTTTCTCACTTCCTATTTTAATAGTTTCTCCTTTTTTAAATTGAAAAATATAATGTATTTCAGGGTTTCCATATGAGTCTAACTCATTTGTATGTACTAATCTCCCTTTTTCATTAACCACATATATATATGGAGAAAACAGCAGATCACAAACTTCTTTTGAATTATCCGTTAAATGAACAATTGAAGAAAAATTCACAGCGGCCAAAGCTTTTGCAGCTTGTGCAGCTGTACCTCCTATTCCGTATTTCCAATGAAAAAGACCCCTCAAAATTTCTAAATCTATATTTCCAATATCTACTTCGCCACCTATTCCATTTATGCAAAAAAAAGCTAGAGTTTTTAATAAATCATCCAAAGTATCGATTCTATCAGCTCTTACAATATCTACATAACTTAACCTAGGCAAAAATTTACTTAGAAGTTTATTAAGAACGTCAGAATGAAAATCACAAAGTAGATCTAAATTGCTTGAATAACTCAAAGCAGAAATTTTTTTTTGAACCGAGCTTGTTGTGTCAGTTGAACAAAAGCTTTTATAGGCTAACAGGTATTTATCGTTTAACTCCACACTTTTTGCCCCCTCGTATAATATGTATGGATATGAAACTCAAAAAATGGTACTAAAAATTTGTTTTTTGCTCTTTTTCATTATTTCTTTTGTAAAGAGATGCCCTAATGCTAAAATAGTATCAGGATGATTAGCGAGGGAAGATTCCCTTCCTCCCTGCAAGACCTTTTGGCCGTTGCTTAAAAAGCTTGTTTCCTGACTTAGCAGTCAATTTGCTAACCGATTACTGCATCACCTTTGATTAGGCCATCAGCAAGGCTATTTTTCATTGGTGGATGCTCATAGAGCGCGAGGTTGCCTTTGGCTGCTAAGATTAGGGCATCTCTTTGCTTTCATCCTTTATCTTCATTCGAAAGGTGGTGAAAGGTAGTTCTCAGTTTTTGGCTTTACAAAGACTTACACGCCATAGGTTCCATTTAGTTCATACACTCGCTTCTGAAAAGAATTGGATGCTTTCCAACATTTATCTGAAATTCAGTGAATTGGCTGTGAAAAATAGGGATAAGCCCTTTTCCAATATATACGGTGCTACGTCTTGTGCTGCTTTGACTGAGTTCTACTCTTTGGATGAGATAGTTTACAAACCCATTGGTGATTTAACTAAGTTCGTTATTGAAAAAAGTAAAAACAGGTTCAAAGATCCCGTGAAGGTTGCAACTCTTCTTAAACAAGCAGCCAATAATTCGTACAGATTAGACAAAATGGCTTATGAACCTTTGAATATCGCTATCTCTTCCTCCTTAAACGTAATAAAAGCCTTGGAAAAAGAAATAGAAACCGTTGATAAGGCTATTGAAAAAACGGTAAAAGGGCTTAATCCCATAGAATATAAATCACTCATCTCTGTCATTAAAGTTTCAGCCAGTAAGGGGAGATAATAAATTATTAACAAAAATTAACTCTGAAATAATTCCCAAGAGTGCTTATACCTAGAAATTTCTTCTACAAATCAGGCGAACTTTCTTTTCTTGCATCCTTAAAATTTATATTTTCTCTGTATCCCCATTCGTCAACCGTTATGATTATGTAAAAAACTTCTTCTCTATATCTACGTTTATGATGTTGCGCGTGTTTCCTAGATTATTTGCTCTTATCCATATAGCAAATCCTTCACAAATAGGTTATTCCATACTATTTTAGACCTTTTGTTTACGCAATTCCGAATAATAATCTTTAATAAAATTTTGCTTTACCTGCAGCTTGGAAAAGTTCAATTTTTTGAATTGCGACTTTTTTCATGTAATCAATACAAGGAGGTTGAATAACGTTTGGCTCTCTAAGATTTTGATCTTTAAGGATTTCACGCATTTTTTCAAAATAAGCTTTTTTAATATCGCTAGAAATGTTGATTTTATTGATTCCTAGCCTTACGGCTTCACTAATTTCACTATCTGGATTATTAGAACCTCCGTGAAGAACAAGAGGAATAGGTAAATTTTCCTTAATTTTTTTTAGTATTTCTAATTTTAGTTTAGGTTTCACGCCTTTAGGATAAAGACCATGAGAAGTTCCAATTGCAATTGCTAAGGCATCGATACCAGTTTTTTTTACAAAATAAACTGCATCATCTGGATTAGTATAAATTATTTCATTAATTTTTGTTTCTGATTCTGTATCAGTAGAGCCAATTGTACCTAGTTCTCCTTCTACAGAAATATTTACATAGTGTGCAATTTCAACCACTTTTTTGGTAAGATCAATATTCTCCTCAATTGGCAAATTAGATCCATCAATCATAACAGAAGTAAAACCACTTTGAATGGCAGTTACAATTTCTTTTAAAGAGGAACCATGGTCTAAATGAATACTAGCTGGTATTCTACTTTTATTAATCTTTTGAATTATTGATGTGATCATTTCTACACGTATATGAGCCAATTCATTGGGATGAATTGCTATAATAACCGGCGATTGTTTTTCTTCTACTGCTTCAAATATCCCATTAAACATTGAATAATCACTAATATTAAAAGCTGGAACTGCAAAATACTTCTTATTTGCAACCTCTAACAATTCTTTTAAATTCATTAACAAATAATAACACTCCTTCCTTTATTTTGGATTTTAATTTTTATTTAAATTATTAGCTCTTTACGGCTCCTGCAGTCATTCCACTGATAAAATATTTTTGAAAAATAAGAAATAAGATAACAACGGGTAAGGATCCAAGAACACTCATAGTCAACATTTCACTCCAGTTATAAGCATGCTGTCCCATTAATAAACTAATTCCAACTGGAACAGTTCGCATCTCTCTAGTTTTCGTTAATGTTAAGGCAAATAGATATTCGTTCCATGCACGTAAAAAAGTATACATTCCAACTGATATCAATCCTGGAACTGCTGAAGGGATTAGCACCTTCCACAAAGCATTAAGTCGAGTCCCTCCATCTATTCTTACTGCCTCGTCTAGTTCTTTGGGTAAAGTATTCATATATCCAGTCATTATTAGTATTGCATAGGGTAGTGTGAATAGTAAATAGGTTAAAATTAAAGCACCATAAGTGTTGTATAGTCTTAATGTAACTATTAAACTAAGATAGGGAATCAGCAAAGTAATAGGCGGAATTGCCTGCATACTAATAATCATAACATTAATAATTTTTTTTCCGGGGAAGTCAAATCTGCTAAAAGCATATGAAGCTAAGATACTGATAAATAAGGTTAAAAGTACCACAACACCGCAAATAAAATAACTGTTTAAAAAATAGCGTAATTTTTCAGGGCTTGTAAAAATTGAAAAATAGCTTTCCAAAGAAAAGTTCTCTGAAATCCAAATAGGAGGCCAAGCAAAAATCTCATTATTAGGTTTAAATGAATTTAGCACCATCCAAAAAACTGGAAAAGCTGGCCATAAACTTCCTACAGCAAGTAAAATAATGGTCAGGATTTTAATTCGTTGAGTTTTTTTCTTCTTATTCATTTTAAGCCTTCCCCTTTCTGCTGTTTGGCATAAAATATTGCTAAAACAATGCAAATCAATAAAACAATCACAGAAGTAGTTGCCGCTTTCGAATACTGAAAGCTACTAAAAGCTTGCTTATAAATATAAGTACTTAATGTTTCGCTTGCGTGAAGAGGTCCCCCACCAGTTGTCATCCAAATTAACGTGAATTGTTGTATAGTCCAAACCAAATCTAATGTTATTAAACTTAGCAAAATTGGTTTTAATTGAGGAATTGTAATATAAAAGAATTGGTTCATTGCATTTGCTCCGTCTATAGAGGAAGCCTCATATAACTCTTGTGGAATTCCTTGGAGCCCTGCTAGGAGACTAATCATATAAAAAGGATAACCAGACCAAATATTAATAATGGTAACTGAAACTAAGGCTAAATCTATTGAGCCTAACCAGTTAATGGATGTGTCAATAAAATTAAAAGTTTGTAATAAATAATTAACTATACCATTAGGATTTAGCAATAATCTCCATAGAATTGCAATAATCGCTTCAGTAAAAAGCCATGGTAAGATGAAAATAACTCTAAAAAGAGCTTTCGTTTTTTTTCCTATATATTTACTATTTAAAAGTAAAGCAAACATGATTCCCAGAATTAGATGAGCCAATACACTAATTCCAACAAAAAAAGTAGTATTTTTTAGAGCTGTGAAAAAGATTGGATCAGTCAAAACATCATAATAATTAGCTATGCCTACAAAAGTTGGATTTTTATTAATTATTACATTGTCAAAAAACGAAAAGAGTATCACCATAGTAATTGGAACTGCTATTAATACAATCATAACAATTAATGCAGGTGATAAATAAAAATAGGGGACCATTTTTTTTTTTTAGATTTGGAGGTAATTTCATTAAATCAGCATCCCTTCTTTCTTATTTTTTTAGGAAAGAGAGTGCACCAGATTCTCGTGGACACTCTCTTAATTTACACTGGGTATTAAAAAATTTAATCTTAGAAAATTTTCAGCCATTCTTTTTGAATCGTCTCCAGCATAGTTTCGGCTGAATCAATTTCTTCTTCCAAATACAATACGAAATTCTCCAAAAAGCTCCTCATTAAGTCTTCGGATCTGGGGAGGCCTGTAAATTCATTAATGGCATAACTTTCTTGATAAATTTCATATGCATCTAAAAATAGCTTATCTTGGTCAGAATAGTCTGGCTCCGAAGCAGTATTCCCAGGGAAAGCATTTGCATAAACTGCCAGTTTGGCATTTACTTCTGGGCTCATTAAATATTCAATAAAACGCCAGGCTTCTTCTTTGTGCTTTGAATTAGAGGCAATACCAATTCCCCAATTTGCTACACATATTCCACTCTTTCCAGTATATCCGTCCATCTTGGGTATACTAGTTATTGCAACATCCATATTGGGGGCACCTTCTTTTATCAGCGTAAGATGAGCTAAAGAGGAAATCATAAATGCTAATCTGCCATTTACAAACTCTTCTACCATATCTGGTTCCCTCATTATATAAGCCCCAGGTGTAACTAGTCTCTCATCAAACAGCCATTTTATAAGTTCAGTAGTTTGTATTAACTTTTCATTACCAATTAGTTGAGGTTTTCCATTTTCCAACATATTTCCACCCGAAGCCCACAACCAACTCATAAATTGATTCTGAATCCCATTTGGTAAAGCGCTGGACAAAGGAAGTGCGTAAGCATAAATATTACTTGTAGGATCTGTAACTTTTTGAGCTAAACTTTTAAACTCGCTCCAGGTAGTAGGAAATTCTACGATACCCGCATTTTTTAATATATCTTTGTTAACATACATGGGATAGGCAAAATTTACAACCGCAATCATGTAGGTATTCCCTTCTACTTGGACTTGTAAAGACAACTGACTATCATCATAACCCGAAGAGACCATCAATTCACTCAGATTTGCAATTGCTCCCTGTTTAGCAAAATCATATACCCAAGAGCCGTCAAGACCTACAACATCTGGCATCATACCAGTAGCAGCCCCCGCAGCTATCTGTACTTTAGTGTCTGCATATGGGTTACTCAGCAATTCAATATTGATGCCTGTTTTTGCGGTAAACTCATCACAAATTTCACGCAATACTCCTTCAGGAAGTTCTGGTTCCCACCACTGTTGAAATTCCAAAGTTATTTCCTCACTTAAACTAATTACTGAAATCCCAAAAATTACAATGGACATCAACAATAATACTAGAAACCTTCTTTTACCCAACATAAATTTCACTCCTCTTTTTTTTAAAATTTGGTAATGATTTTAACCCTAACCTCGTTACTTAATTGTCACCTCCTTGTACTTATTTCATGCATATTTTTCCCTCACTCTTTGGAAGAGAAACTCTTTTTATATCTAAAGCTTCTATTTACTTTATTCCTGTCAATTGTAAAATACACATCTACCTAAATTTAGTCTAAAATATTCTATTTTGGATTAACAATAGTAAGTTTATTCAAGCATCCAATATTAGAAAAAAGTAAGCTATTTTTATTCTTTGTAAATTAGTTTTTAAAAACAAAATATACTTTGTCTATTAATTAAAAAGTTTTTTAATCTTATCAACATTTTTTCTAGTGTTGCTAAAATTAGATTTTTGAAATTTCTAAAGAAAATAATTGTGGGAATAAGTTCAAATTCTGTTCAGAATAATTATATGGGAGTTAACTTTTTTTGTCAACCATTAATTTATTCAATCAACTAATATTAGGAGCAATTACGAGCAATTATTTGCGATTAGGAAGCTTTTTCTTAGTTTTTCTTGAATTTTGTTAAAAATTGTTTTGTAAGATTTCATTAGATTTTCTTGTTTAATCGACTTAGATTGTTTTTAATCGACATTAATCAGCTCTATTTAAAAGTGAGAAATTTTTTTCACGGTGTTATAATTTTGTTAGCAGATATGAAGTTTTTGCTTAATAGAAAGCGAGGTCTTATATTTGAAAAAGGTCTATATAGATGGAGAACATCTGAGTTTGGAAGATGTGATTAATGTCGCTAGACATTATTATGAGGTGACTATCGAAAACTCCGTTCTTGACAATATTGAGAACTCCAGAAAAGTTGTAGAAAAGTTTGCAGAAAAGGAAAAAGTCGTGTATGGTGTGACCACTGGATTTGGAGAACTCTGTAATGTTTTCATTTCTAACGATAAAACGGAAAAATTACAAAGGAATCTGATTAGGAGTCATGCATGCGGAATTGGGGATCCTTTAGATATCGAAACTGTTAGGGCAATTATGTTGCTCCGTGCGAACTCTTTAGTCAAAGGTTTTTCTGGAATAAGGTTATCCACCATACAAACTTTGATCGATATGATCAACAAGAAGGTTCACCCGATAATACCAGAAAAAGGATCTTTAGGAGCAAGTGGTGATCTAGCTCCATTAGCTCATATGGTGTTACCGATGATAGGAGAAGGAGAAGCTTATTACGACAACAAGATGTTAAGTGGAAAAGAAGCAATGAAGATGGCAGGAATAGATCCGATAAATCTTGTTGCAAAAGAAGGTCTCGCTTTGATAAATGGAACACAAGTTATGACAGCCATAGGTGCATTATCAATATACGATAGCATAGAACTTTTAAAGACAGCAGATATCATTTCATCATTGACTTTTGAGGCGTTGAACGGTGTTATCGAGGCTTTTGATGAGAGGGTACACAATTTAAGACCTCATAAGGGGCAGATTGGTTGCGCTAATAATTTGAGGAGAATACTTGAAGGTAGTAAAATGGTGTCTCATCAAGGGGTATTGCGTGTTCAAGATTCTTATTCATTGAGATGTATCCCTCAGGTTCATGGTGCCTCACGTGATGCAATAAATTATGTACAAGATGTCATTGAAAAAGAGATGAATGCTGTAACTGATAATCCTTTGATATTTTCAAAAGAAGAAGAAGCAATTTCTGCGGGGAATTTTCACGGCCAACCAATCGCCTTGAGTATGGACTTTTTGGCAATTGCCTTATCTGAAATTGCAAATATTTCAGAAAGACGAATAGAAAGGCTTGTTAACCCTAAATTGAGTGGGTTAGCTCCTTTTTTGATAGAAGAAAGTGGCTTGAATTCTGGTTTTATGCTGGTTCAATATTCAGCCGCCTCGTTGGTTTCAGAAAATAAAGTCTTAGCTCATCCTGCAAGTGTTGACTCAATTCCTTCTTCTGCAAACCAAGAAGATCACGTTTCTATGGGTACAATCTCAGCGAGAAAGACGAAAAATATTCTAAACAACGTCCAAAAAGTATTAGCTATGGAAATGCTTTGCGCTTGCCAAGCCATAGACCTACGAGGAAATAAAGGTTTAGGAAAAGGTTCAAAGATAGTTTATGATATAGTTAGAGATAAAGTACCGAAGATTAACGAAGACAGAGCGATGTATAAAATGATAGATAAATGTGAAGACATATTAAAATCTGGCATAATCGTTAAAGAAGTGGAAAAAGTAATTGGTAAATTATTTTAAAGAAAGGAGAAATTATCATGGTAAACAATATCGATATTTCTAACGCAATGACCATTAAGTTGGATGATGACCTTCCGAGTATGCCCAAATTCGTAGAAGGCATAAGAAGGGCACCTAAAAGACCTTTGAACTTATCAAAAAGAGAAGTAGAACTAGCCCTTGCAAACGCCTTAAGATATGTACCGGAAAATTTACATGAAAAATTGGCTCCAGAATTTTTACAAGAGTTGCTTACTCGAGGTAGAATTTATGGATACAGGTATAGACCTGAGGGAAACATTAAGGCAAAACCTATAGATATGTACAAGGGTAAGTGTATTGAAGGAAAGGCATTTCAAGTTATGATCGACAACAATTTGGATTTTGATGTCGCTTTGTATCCTTATGAACTGGTAACCTATGGTGAAACCGGTCAAGTTTGTCAAAATTGGATGCAGTACAGGCTGATTAAAAAATACTTAGAAGAATTAACAAGAGAACAAACCTTAGTTGTGGCTTCAGGACATCCCCTTGACTTGTTCAGATCAACCCCAAATAGTCCACGGGTGATAATAACAAACGCGTTGATGGTTGGGATGTTTGATGATCAAGAACATTGGATCAAGGCACAAGCCATGGGTGTTGCCAACTACGGACAAATGACTGCAGGAGGTTGGATGTACATAGGACCTCAGGGTATCGTTCATGGTACTTACAATACCTTGTTGAACGCTGGAAGGTTGAAATTAGGAATACCACAAGATAGTGATCTAAGAGGACGCTTGTTTGTTAGTTCAGGTTTAGGCGGAATGAGTGGTGCTCAAGCTAAAGCGATAGAAATCGCAAGAGGCGTTGGAATAATTGCAGAAGTGGATTATTCGAGAATTCAAACAAGGCTCAACCAAGGTTGGTTAAAAACCTGCAGTAAAGATTTGGACAAAGTTTTTGAAATGGCCTTCGATCATCTAAATAGAAAAGAACCCATTTCTATCGGTTATTATGGTAATATTGTAGATCTGTTGGAATACATTGTAAAGAAAGGTATAAAGGTAGATTTGCTATCAGATCAGACATCTTGTCACGCTGCTTACGAGGGAGGTTACTGCCCTCAAGGCTTGACTAATGAAGAGAAGAATCAGCTCTTAGAAACAAATAAAGATAAATTTATTGAATTAGTCAACAATTCATTAAGAAGACATTTCGAACTTATAAAAACAATGGTTGAAAGGGGGACCTACTTTTTTGACTATGGGAATAGTTTCATGAAGGCGGTTTTTGATGCAGGCGTGAAAGAAATAGCAAAAAATGGGTTGGATGAAAGCGAAGGATTCATATTTCCATCGTATGTGGAAGACATAATGGGACCATTAATATTTGACTATGGTTATGGACCTTTCAGGTGGGTATGTTTAAGTGGAAAAAGGGAAGATCTATTGAAAACGGACAAAGCAGCGATGGAATGCATAGATCCCAATAGGAGGGGCCAGGATAGAGACAACTACATATGGATTAGGGATGCAGACAAAAACAATCTTGTGGTAGGTACTCAAGCAAGAATCCTTTATCAGGATGCTATGGGCAGAATGAAGATAGCGCTTAAATTCAATGAAATGGTTAGAAAAGGAGAAGTAGGTCCTATTATGCTTGGAAGGGATCATCACGATGCAGGCGGAGCTGACTCTCCTTTTAGAGAAACGGCGAATATAAAAGATGGAAGTAATATAATGGCAGATATGGCAACCCATGATTTCGCAGGAAATGTAGCAAGGGGAATGAGTTTGGTGACACTCCACAACGGAGGTGGAGTTGGAATCGGTAAGGCAATTAACGGTGGTTTTGGCTTGGTTCTAGATGGAAGTGTAAGAGTGGATGAAATAATAAAGAATGCAATTCCATGGGATGTTATGGTTGGGGTTGCCAGACGATCTTGGGCTAGGAATGAAGCTTCTATAAAAACATCAATAGAATACAACAAAGAAAACAAAAATACAGATCATATAACTTTGCCCTACATTGCTGACAAAGATATGATAAAAGATTTGGTTGATAAATACTATGAGGGTTAGGAGGTAGATACTTTGAATAAAATTCTAGAGTGTGTTCCCAATTTTAGTGAAGGAAGAGATAAAGAAAAGTTAGAACGTATTGTAGATGAAGTAAGAAAACAAGAAGGAATAAAATTGCTGGATTACTCTATGGATAAAGACCACAACAGAAGCGTAGTTACTTTTGTAGGAGAACCCGATCAGGTAATAGAAACAGCTTTTAACGCATGCAAAAAAGCAGCCGAGTTGATAGATTTAAGAACTCATAAAGGCGAACATCCTAGAATGGGCGCTACAGACGTTATCCCGCTCATTCCAATTAAAAACATATCAATGCAAGAGTGTGTAGAGTACTCTAAAAAATTGGCAAAAAGAATAGGAGAAGAGTTGAA
The DNA here is from genome assembly GCF_002924605.1 of Petrotoga sp. SL27. Taxonomy (NCBI): domain Bacteria; kingdom Thermotogati; phylum Thermotogota; class Thermotogae; order Petrotogales; family Petrotogaceae; genus Petrotoga; species Petrotoga sp. SL27. Next base: position 36,056 of record NZ_JAIP01000003.1, read on the forward strand.
TATCCCCGTGATATTGTATGAAAAATCAGCCAGCCGACCCGAAAGAGAAGATTTAGCCGTTATAAGAAAAGGTGAGTTTGAAGGAATGTTTGAAAAATTAAAACAAGAAGAGTTCAAACCAGATTTTGGCCCAGATAAACCACATGAAAGTGCAGGAGTTACCGCTGTGGGAGCCAGAATGCCTTTGATAGCTTTCAACGTAAACCTAAATACAAACAACTTAGACATTGCAAAAAAGATAGCCAAAGCTGTGAGAGGTAAAAGTGGCGGATTTAAATACTGTAAAGCACTAGGTTTTGAATTAAAAGAAAGGAATATCGTCCAAGTTTCGATGAATATGGTTGATTACACAAAAACACCTTTGTACAGAGTATTTCAATTGATAGAAAACGAAGCGAACAGGTATGGAGTGAACGTCATTGGAAGTGAAATAGTTGGGTTGGTGCCAATGAATGCCCTTGTTGATACAGCTGATTATTTTCTGAAATTAGAAGATTTCAGTTATGACCGTGTTTTGGAGAATAGGATTTATGGAGACTAATATGAGCGAAAAAGCTACTTTGGTGATAAAAAACATTTCAAATTTAATAACCATGAAAGGTCCTAATAGACCAAGAAAGAAAGAAGAAATGTCAGAAATTGGCTTGATTAAAAATGGCATCATTGCTGCTTCAAAAGATAAGATTATCTATGTTGGAAGTGGTGACTTGCCAAAAGACATAGAAATATCTCAAGATGCAAAAATTATAAACGCCCAAGGAAAGACTGTAACGCCTGGTTTGATAGATCCTCACACTCATTTGGTTCATGGAGGCTCAAGGGAATACGAATTATTTAAGAAATTAAAAGGTGAAAGTTATTTAGATATTTTAAGTTCTGGAGGAGGAATATACGACACCGTAGAATCAACAAAAAAAACGTCTTTTGAAGAATTACTTAAAAAGGCAGAAAAAAGTTTAAATAGAATGTTGTCTTATGGAGTAACAACCGTTGAAGCAAAAAGCGGATACGGACTCGATGACTTTGACACTGAGTTGAAACAGCTTGAAGTCATAAGAGAACTCAATAGAATCCATCCGGTAGATTTGGTCCCAACCTTTTTGGGAGCCCATGCCGTACCTAAAAAGTACGAAGGCAACGTCGATAAATTCGTAGATATACTTATAAGAGAAATGATCCCGTATGTGGCAGAAAAAGATTTAGCTAAATTTTGTGATATATTCTGTGAAAAAGGAGTTTTCTTAGTTGATCAATCCAGGAAAATACTCTCTGCTGCAAAAGAACACGGCCTATTTCTCAAAATTCATGCAGATGAAATAGAACCTTTAGGAGGTGCCGAATTAGCTGCTGAGTTAGGTTGTATTTCAGCTGATCATTTGGTTGGTGCAAGTGATGAAGGTTTGAAAAAAATGGCCAAGAGCAATGTTATAGCCACGCTACTTCCTACGACAACCTTCTTTTTGCAAAGTGAGAAGTATGCAAACGCTAGAAAGATGATTGATCTTGGTATACCAATCGCATTATCGACAGATTATAACCCAGGAAGTTCGCCTACAGAAAATTTACAATTGGTTATGACGTTTGGGGCACTAAAATTACATATGAATCCAAAGGAAATAATTACATCGGTCACTATTAATGCCGCTTGCGCGTTGAAATTAGAGGATAAAATCGGAAGTTTAGAAGTAGGTAAAAAAGCTGATATAACAATTTTCGATGTCCCAAATATAGAATACCTAATATATCACTTCGGAGTAAACCACACTCAAACTGTTATAAAAAATGGAGAAGTGTATGATATAGCCGCGGTCTCTTGACAAAGCCTATAACGTAGTGTATAATAATTTTGATATCTTGACATAAGTAACTTTTTCCGCCGGGGTGGTGGAATTGGTAGACACGTATGGTTGAGGGCCATATGAGTATTTACACTCGTGCGGGTTCAAGTCCCGCCCCCGGCACCAAGATAAAGGATCGTGCTTTACGATCCTTTTGTTTTTTAAATTTATTTTATTATATTTTCTGATTGATACTCTTACTTTCGATCTGCTTCTCCTGGGGGGTAAAAGTATAGAAAAGAAACCTGAAGTTAACTTTCCCTTTTTTATTGAATTATTCATTGCCTTTTCTTTGTTATTAGTACTTTCCTACTTGAATAAAGCCGCTGTGTTAATAGGCTATTTTTTGTTTCTTTTTCTTTTAAAACTCTTTGAAAAAGATAAATTAAAAGTCTTTTTAATCGGTGTTTTGTTGTTTCCTGCCTTGTTATACATTCCCATCAATCTCAATTCAGAAGTGGGTATTTTGGGAAAAATTATAGACAAAAGAGGAAATTATTATACGGTATTTTCAAAAAAAATCTATTATGAAAATCAATGGCAGAATTATAGGAATTATTATAAATTTTACTACCGTGAATTCAGCACGGTTCCCATCACCACGGGCAAAAACGTTTACATATATGGAACAATTGAAAACGATTTTCTTAGAGCTGAATATATGGCTCCTGCTAACAACAACTCGATTATGAAGGTAAAAGATCTTGCAACCAATAGATTGTCTGAAAACATAGAAAATAATGAGGCACTTGATATATTGACGAGCTCTTTTATGGGTAATATACGGGATAAAGAGGTATTTCAAAAAACAGGGACTTTGCATCTATTTGCCGTTTCAGGTATGCACGTTTACATAATTTACTCAATGATCAGCTTCTTTCTAAACTTTTTTATCTTGAAAAGAAACCTAAGACTCATTTTATACTCTACTATCATCACTTTTTATTTGATTTTTACCGGATTCACCCCAAGTTCTGTACGGGCTGTATTGCTTTTAATCACCTTGAACTTATTCAGACTTTTCGATGTCCCTGTTAGCTCCTTCAACATTTTAGGATTAATAGGATATCTCAACCTTTTGTTCATTCCTAATAATCTTATGAACGTTAGTTTTCAAATGAGTTATGCAGCGACTTTTATGATTTTATTTACAATGAACTATGTAGAAAATCAATATTTTAGATCTTTATCTGTCCCCATAGCGGCATATGTTGGTATATTTCCTATAGCTCTGATACACTTTGGAGAAATTTCTTTGACTGGACTTTTCATAACGCCTATTCTAACACCTGCTATTTCATTATTAATCTTATGTAGTATTTTATCAATATTGTTGCCTTTCAATTTTGTTCATTTTTTTTCAACTTTTTTTGCTTTGTCACTAAAAAATTTCGTAAATCTTTTTACCTTTTGGGAACCAATTGAATTTAGTTCTTTATTTATTCCCTTATTTTTATGGAGCTTGATCTTTTTGCTATATGTATGGCTTCTTCAAAGTAAACAAAAAAGGCCCCAATTTAATAGAGGCCCTTAATTTTGAATTATACTTGTTTACATTGGAGGGTCTTCATCTAAAAGATCTTCGATCTCTGATTGATCAGAAAATTCAATTTTTACAATCCATCCTTTATTTTCGGCGTCTTCGTTTATTATTTCTGGCTTGTCTTCAAGATCTTTGTTAACTTCAACGATTTTCCCACTTAAAGGTACATATATATCTTCTGCTGACTTTACAGATTCTATGGTGCACAGGACTTCACCTTTTTTTACTTCTTTTCCAACTTCTGGTAATTCAACGTAGGTAACATCACCCAATTCTTCAGCAGCCTTTGAAGAAATTCCGACAGTTGCTATGTTCCCTTCTATTGTTACACATTCATGGGTAAGTGCGTATTTCTTCATAATACTTGACTCCTCCTTTTAATTTGTAATTTTTTGTTGTCTTTAGAAATTAAAAAAGTTGCTATAGCGCCTTTCCCCCGCATCCCACCCAGGTTATTAGTTAACTAATAACCTGCTTTTTTTACAGCTCTGATTACTCCAACGGTTATTAATACCGCTATAATAATCTCTGGGATACCGTTTGTTAGGCCTATACCTAACATTACCCCACCTACCGCTTCCCTTGCTACTCCCATAGCGGTAGCTATCCTGTCAGCAAATAAGAGATACATCATACTTAAAACACCTACGGTGTTAGTCAAAGTTCCTAAAGCAGCACCTACACCAACAGATACGCTATTTCTCCACTTTGAAACTTTTTCTTTATTACTCGAGAAAAGTTCAAATACTAACCTGTATGAATAATATGAAACTAAACCAATCAGTATTCTTGGTAATACAGAAACTAACGGATTAATAAAAGCAAAAGACAGTATGTTTGGTCTTAAAAGTGCTTGAATTATGCTAGACACCCCAAATATCAATCCTATGATCATTCCTGCCACAGGTCCCTCCAATATTGCCCCAATTATAACTGGAATATGCATAGTTGTGGCATTTGCTGGGGGAATGGGAATAAACCCCAATGGAGTAAATCCTAGAACAAAAGAAATACCAGATAACAACGATATAGTCACCAAGCGCTTGGTTCTTACTTTCATGTTTTTCCTCCTCGTATAATATGTATGGATATGAAACTCAAAAAATGGTACTAAAAATTTGTTTTTTGCTCTTTTTTATTATTTCTTTTGTAAAGAGATGCCCTAATGCTAAAATAGTATCAGGATGATTAGCGA
>NZ_JAIP01000059.1:0-484 GCF_002924605.1 Petrotoga sp. SL27
ACAAGGCTCATACTATTACTTTCCTCAACGTCCCTATCTTCACCGTGGTTTCCCCTGCTTCTGCCTATGACAAGAATTATGCTTTAACCCTTTTGGAAAAGGTTGTTAAGTACTTGGATCTTAGTGGGTTTAACTTCTTAGCTGATGCCGCAGGAGTCTTCTTTCTTCAAAGAGATTTACAAGAAACGTACTTTCATTGAATCCATCTTTTCCAGGTTAGAAAGCAACAACGGTACTACTTCTTTGAAATATACAAACGCTGTGCAACTCGAATGCAACCTTTCTAACCTTTTCCTTATCGCTTTTCTTCTTTTAGCTCACAAGATGGGTAGGAGACGATTTATTATCTTCTCCTAAAACGCTTATGTATGAAACAGCTTCTTAGCTTGTTTCTTTAGAAAGTTTAAAACCTTTTCAATACTTCCCAAATGAACGGTTACTCCTTGGTGGGCGTGAGCCTGTCTTCAACCGTACTTCTTTCATG
>NZ_JAIP01000054.1:0-397 GCF_002924605.1 Petrotoga sp. SL27
ATCCAAAGAGTAGAACTCAGTCAAAGCAGCACAAGACGTAGCACCGTATATATCGGAAAAGGGCTTATCCCTATTTTTCACAGCCAATTCACTGAATTTCAGATAAATGTTGGAAAGCATCCAATTTTTTTCAGAAGCGAGTGTATGAACCAAATGGAACCTATGGCGTGTAAGTCTTTGTAAAGCCAAAAACTGAGAACCACGCCAAGGGGAAGAAGAAATCTTGCCACATCTAGCGAAATCGGCTATGACGTAAGCGTCCAAATGATCCGTTTTATCGATATCGACAAAAGTCTTTTTGTAATTGGCGGTAGTTTTTGGATTAAGCTGGTACACAAGAGGTTTAAAAGGCAAAAGTTTCTTATTGGTTGACAGGAAATTGGCTATGTGAGTGCTG
>NZ_JAIP01000026.1:0-474 GCF_002924605.1 Petrotoga sp. SL27
CTCGCCTACATGAAGCTGGAATCGCTAGTAATCGCAGGTCAGCCAAACTGCGGTGAATACGTTCCCGGGCCTTGTACACACCGCCCGTCACGCCACCCGAGTTGGGAACACCTGAAGGCAGTACGGAAGGTACTGTTGAAGGTGGGCTTGGCGAGGGGGGCGAAGTCGTAACAAGGTAGGTGTACCGGAAGGTGCGCCTGGATCACCTCCTTTCTAAGGAGAATTTAATGTTTCTACCTCCTCTATCTACTTTTGAGAGAGTTGGGCTAGTAGCTCAGTTGGTGAGAGCGCACGCCTGATAAGCGTGAGGTCGGAGGTTCAAATCCTCCCTAGCCCACCAACGTTAAGAAGTAAGAGCTCATTGACAAGTGCATAGAGTAAGTCCAAAGTAATAAGGGCATACGGTGGATGCCTAGCCAGCTGGAAGCGAAGAAGGACGTGGTAAGCTGCGAAAAGCTGTGGGGAGCTGCAAAC
>NZ_JAIP01000012.1:0-228054 GCF_002924605.1 Petrotoga sp. SL27
GTCAAGGTTATTGCTCTGTTGTTTTCTTCTATGAGTGATGGACCTAAGGTGTCTTGTTGAACTTTTAATTCCATTCTTTGTTCTTCTAATAGGTTCAGTATCTCTACCCTTGCTTGCTCCATCTGCTCGATTATGGGCTCCTGGGATTCTATAGCTGTGACTATTTGATTGAATGTGTTTTTGAATTGTTCAAATATGCCTTTCATCTTGTTGAACATTTCAGTTGGTTCGTCTGAGGTTAGTCCATATTGCATAACCAAAAGTTGAGAATCCAATTCATTAAAAGCGTTTAAAATATTGTTTTTATCACCAAGAGATTTGGATGAAAAATACATGGAAGATAAATTATCTATATTATCCAATTTATTTAGTAAACTATTAGCATAAAAAACAAGGGTTGAAATATTATTTTCTTGGGCTAAGGTTTTAAACTCGGTAATAATTTGACGTAATTCATTGGATATATCTTTAAAATCTTGATTTACGAGTCTATTTTTTTCTTCGTTCAATTGAACAATTTGATTAAAATTACTTTCATACTCTCCTATCTTTGTGATTACGTTTTGCACAACTGTAGAATCGGTACTTTCACCTGTAAAGAAACTTTGAACTGTGTTGATATTTTGAGTAAAAGTTTCTTTTGTTTGTTCATCATAGTTAACTACATAGTCTTTGAAGGCTAAAGCTGCTCCAAAAAAGTTATTTTCTATTTCAGAGATTTGATTCGTTACCTCAGATAAATCCCTATAACTACCCAACCCATCGTTGGACCTTGCCAAAGAAAAAATATTGAAAAATATCGCTGCCCCAAATAAGACAAAAATTACAACGATAATTGCAATTATCCTTCCTCTTACGCTTTTGAACGACATAGAATTTTTCCTCCTTTATCTTCAATTATCTTAGGTATAATTATAATATAAAAAGGCAAAGAAAAGCAAATAAAAAGTTGTTAAGAATATTTTTTTATTTTTAATAGATATAATGCGAAATGAAAAATTAAAGATAATATATGGTATAATGGTATATAGTATAATTAAAGAAGAAGGAGGAGGAGGCAGATTATGCAATATAACAATTTAGGTAAGGCGGGTATAAAAGTAAGTGAGATTTCATTCGGATCTTGGCTAACTTTTGGAAACCAACTAGATACAGAAGGGGTTAAATCGTGTTTGCGTACCGCTTATGAAAACGGCGTTAACTTTTTTGACAACGCAGAAGCCTACGCTAATGGTCTTTCTGAATCTCTAATGGGAATGGCAATCAAAGAGTACAAAAGAGAAGATCTTGTAATTTCCACAAAAATATTTTGGGCTGGAAAAGGCCCAAACGATAGAGGGCTATCAAGGAAGCATCTTTTAGAAGGAACTTGGAACTCTCTAAAAAGGCTACAAGTTGATTATGTGGACCTTATATTTTGCCATAGGCCAGATCCTACAACCCCCATTGAAGAAACGGTATTCGCAATGGATTATATAATAAGAAACGGTTTAGCTCTTTATTGGGGAACTTCTGAATGGAGTGCGGAGCAATTGGAAGAAGCTTATCTAGTAGCGGATAAAAGGAATCTTATTCCGCCCACAATGGAACAACCTCAATACAATATGTTAGTTAGAACCAAAGTTGAAAAAGAATTTAAACCTCTTTATGAAAAACATGGATTAGGATTAACCACATGGAGTCCGTTGGCCAGTGGGGTATTAACCGGAAAATACAACGATGGAATCCCCCAAGACAGCAGACTTGCAAAATTTGAAAACTTACGAGAAGAGTTCGAAAAAGGCGGACTATTATCTCAAGAAAATATCGAAAAGGTCAGAAAATTGACAAAAATAGCTAACGATTTAGGCGCAACAATGGCTCAGCTTGCTATTGCCTGGATATTGAAAAATCCTGACGTTAGCACCGTAATTACCGGTGCAAGTAAACCAGAACAGGTGGAAGAAAATGTAAAGGCTTCTCAGATAAAAGAAAAACTTACAGACAGCGTAATGGAAGAAATTGAAAAAATTCTAAACAACAAACCCTTATAAAAATGATTAAAATCCCACCGAATTGGTGGGATCTTTTAACTTTCTTTAGCTTAAAGGACCTCAGACTTTGATTATGTCAAGCCACAAACATTGGAAATAGTTATATTTAAGACAATGCAACTCTTTTGTGTGCTTCTTCAGTGAATAGTTATCTGCTATTTCCTTTAAAAATGAAACTAAAAAAGTCCTTTTTTAAATATGTATAGCTAATCCTTCCACGCTTTCCTCTGCACCTAGGATACTTTCCGTTAAAGTTGGGTGAGGATGTATACTATCTGTTAGTTGCTCTACACTCATTCCATACTTTACAGCCAAAACTCCTTCCATAATCATATCTGTCGCGTTCGGGGATACAATAGTTACACCTAATACTTTTTTAGTCTCTTTGTCAGCTATTATCTTTGCAAAACCATCTCTCTCTTCCATAGTCCTCGCTCTACCGTTAGCAGATACAGGGAATTTTGAAATGATAACTTTTTCAGGATCAATTTCTTTTTCTTTTTGCCCAACAGTTGCTATTTCTGGGTTAGAGAAAATAATGTTTGGCACAGCACTGTAATCCATTTCCTTGGCTTCGCCTGCGATATTGTGGGCGGCTACTATCCCTTCATTCATAGCTACATGAGCTAACATTATGTGGGCTCTAATATCTCCTATTGCATATACATTTTCTACGTTTGTTCTCATTTTGGAATCTGTCTTAACACCTTTTTCTATCTCTACACCTAAATTTTTAATATCTTGCGTTATAACAGGTCTTCTTCCCACAGCAAGTAAAATCTTTGAGCTTATTATTTCTCTGGTTTCACCGTTGAAATCGATTTTCGATACGTATGAATCTTCATTTTTTTGGATATCTACAACCTTATGTTTTTCTAAGACTTCCACACCTTTTCTAACCAAAGATTTTTTTGCTTCTTCTGCAACATCTTTATCCTCATTGGGAAGAATATGTTCAAGCAGTTCAACGACAAAGACTTTTTTACCTAAACTTGCAAAAAATGTAGCAAATTCTACACCGATTACCCCTCCACCAACTATCAAAATCGATTCTGGCATCTGTTTCATCGTAAATACATCATCACTTGTCCAAATTCCTTCAATTTTATCGAAAGGTGGAAAAATTATTGGTTCTGAGCCATGTGCTAAAATAATGTTTTCTGTTTCTACAGTTTTTTCGCCAACTTTTATATGATTTTTATCGATTATTTCAGCGGTACCTTGTATTAAATCGATATGATTTTTCTTAAATAGATATTCTATACCTTTTTTGGATTGTAGAACAACTTTTTTCATATGTTTCATTATTTCGTTTATTTCATAAGTAACTTCACCTACTTTTATGCCTAATTTGTTTGATTTTTTTAAAATCTCTTCGTAAAGATGTGAAGAGGTCAACATTGCTTTTGTGGGGATACAACCTTTGTTAGTACAAGTTCCACCAAGATTTTCTTTCTCAACAACGGCAACCTTTTTCCCTAATTGAGATAACCTTATTGCCGCCACATAACCGCCTGGACCTGAGCCGATAACAACAACATCGTACATTAGAATTTCCTCCCATTTAATTTGATGTTCTGCTTTTTATATCTCTAAAATATTATATATAGCCCCTTCCCCCGCTCCCAACCCAAAAGGAAAGGAAGTTTTATCCTCCACCACGACAGTTCACTCATAAGAATAAAAGTCTTTTTACCCTTCGCCTAGAAGCCCGTTTGATTTAATCTTTCTAATATTATTATAACAAAAATGGGGAGCTTTCCTCCCCTTTGACATAATTCACTATTATTTTAGATCTTTTAACGCTTCCAAAACCAAACCTGCATGCATTAAAGCTGGACCTCCACCCATCAAAACTGCAACCCACGCCGCTTCCAGAATTTCCTCTTCTGTGGCACCTGCTTCTAACGCAAATTTCACATGACACGCGATACACCATTCACAGTCTCTGGCTATAGAAAGTGCAACAGCTATTAACTCTTTAGTCTTTTTATCAAGCGCGGCTCCTTCTTCTTTTTCGATTGCCTCCATCATGTTTTGGAAACTCTTCATTTGCTCTGGATTTGTCTTAGAAAACTCCTTCATCCAGCCCATTGCTTTTTGAAAACTATCTTTCATACTCACGGTAATCACCCCTTTTATAATTTTTGTTCAATATTTTACAAATCTAAAAAAGGACCCCTTTGAAGGATCCTTTATTGTATTGGCTGGGGGAGGAGGATTCGAACCTCCACTAACGGAGTCAGAGTCCGCTGTCCTGCCATTAGACGATCCCCCAATCAGCTAAATTATTATATCACAAAATTTTTTTGTTGACAAGTAAATTTGGGGATGATATAATTAGTATATACTGTATATACATTAGAATTTTGAAATTTCTAAAGGTAGTCTACACAAAACATAGAAGGAGGCTTTTTTATGACTTTTGATTCCTTGATAGAAAAAGTAGTTTCTCAATCTCAAAGAAATTATTTATTACTTATTACTTCTTTGGGATGGGCTATGGTGGCTGCATATGTAATGATAATTTCGTTCACTCTTCCGCTACTTATACAAGAATGGAACTTGTCTAATATTTTCGCTTCAACGATTGCTAGTTCAACTTTTATAGGCATGTTTATAGGTACATTGAGTGCTGGAATTATCTCAGATTACTTTGGCAGAAAGAAGTCTGCAATGTTTTTGTTGTTTCTCGGAAGTTTTTTCAGTGTTCTTAGTGGTTTTATAGGTTCTCCAACTCTTTTCATTATTTTTAGGATTTTATCTGGTATTGGTTTTGGAGGTTCGATGCCTGTTTTAAACGCATATTTAACAGAATTTTTGAATGTTTCAATTAGAGGCAAATACTTAGTTTATTTAGAAAGCAGCTGGGCAATTGGAAGCATATTCATCGCTATTATCCATATGTTTATTGCAAGAAATTTTACTTGGAGGTTGGATTATATATTTTTAGGGGCTGGGTTTATTCCTTTTTTGCTTTTATTTACCGTCCCTGAATCTCCAAAGTACTTGCTAATAAGAGAGAAAAAAGAGAAGTTTGAAAAACTTTTTAATTACAACATTCAAGAAAAAATTACTTTACCTAAGAAGGAAAAAGTAACCATTAATGCACTTTTTAAAAAAGGTTATTTAGTTAGAAGTCTCAATATACTTCTGTTATGGTTTACTATGAGTTTTGGATATTACGGTATTTTTGTTTGGGTGAAAGGGATTTTAGCTCAGAAAGGTGTGAATATCGTTTTGACAGATTGGTACACTTTTTACATGTTTTTAGCGCAGTTACCAGGTTATTTATTAGCAGCGTATCTTATTGAGAAGATCGGAAGAAGAAAAAGCGTTTTATTATTTGCTTTAGGAACAGCTATTTCTTTCATTATATTCGCCAGTGTTTCTTCAAATCTATTAGTATTGATTTTTAGTCTAGTGGTTTCCATTTTTTGTATGGGTGAGTGGGGGTTGACATATGCTTACACTCCTGAACTTTATCCAACAACTATGAGAGGAACAGCTAACGGTGTTTCAGGTGCCTTAACTAGGTTCTCTGGCTTCATCGCACCTTTTTATACTTCATATTTTCTTGAAAGAGGCAACATAAATATAGGATTGATAGGGATTGCAATCCTTTTCATGCTGACAGGAATATTAAACTTTATCTTTCTACCCGAAACTATGAAAAAAGAGGTAGATTGAGGGACAAAAACTTTTGGCCCCAATACTCAAAAATAAGTGAGTATTGGGGTTTTTTTAACATAGGTTCAAATGTTAGAAACTATTTTATGGGAAAATAATTGCGAATTTCATCTCACTTAAAAAGTTTTTCTGATGGAGTCAATAATTATTATGAAATGTGAAGGCTGCGGTATAGAGATACAAATGGAAGACCCTAAAAAACCAGGATATATCCCTGAGAACGTTCTAAAAGAAAAAATGGAAAACAACCAATCTTTAGTTTGCCAAAGATGCTTTAAATTAAAGCATTATAATTATTTGTTGCCTATAACAATAAATTCCGATTTTTCCCATGAAATTGACACGATTTTGAAGGATTTCAAAACAGTTTTGTGGGTGGTAGATGTTATAGATTTCGAAGGCACATTTAGAAAAGAGATTGCTGAAAAAATAAAAGGGAAGAATATTTTTTTAATAGTTAATAAAATCGATCTCCTACCGAAAAGCACACCTTACACAGAATTAAAAAATTGGTTGTTTTTGAGAATCAAAGAAATGGGTCTAAATATTCCCGATGATCATGTGAGAATGGTCAGTGTTAAAACAGGTATGGGAATAGAAAAAACAAAGAAACTGCTTTTGCAAAAAGAGAATGAAAAGGCATTAGTAGTAGGGGTAACCAATGTAGGTAAATCATCTTTTTTGAACAGACTTGTGGGGGGAGAAATAACTGTAAGTGCTTATTCTGGAACCACTTTGAAGGTATTAAAAGCAAAATTACCTAACACAAACTTACAATTGTTCGATACACCAGGTATTTTCACTCAAGACAGATTGTGTGATTTTTTTGATATTTATACTCAAGTTAAGATGATTCCTTTTAAAAAAATTAAGATTAAAACTTTCACAGTGAATGAAAAAAATGTTCTTTTTATCAGCGGATTGCTCTGGATGAAAGTTTTAAAGAATGGTGTTAACAATTTACCCCCCATAATCACGGTATTTCTTCCAGAAGAGATATCGGCTCATAGGGCAAAAGAAGAAAGAATTAATGACTTACTTCACAATAGAGAGGTTTTATTTCCGCCTTATGATAAAAATTTTGATTTTAACCAAATAGAGTTTGAAAAAGAAATTGTAAAGATTGATAAGGGAAATGATATAGCCCTTCCCGGGGTGGGATGGCTTTCCGTAAAAAGAGGCCCTTTAATAGCCGAGATCTCAAAACCTAAAGAGTTCAGGTATCTGGTAAGAAAATCGATGAAATAGGAAAATTTCATAAGAACCAATTGCGGGTGGGCTGCGGGGTGAAGGGGCGCTGCCTATAGAGTTTTCGAGCTTCAAAGAGAGTAGGATTTCATCATTTATGGAGGTGTTAAAACTTGCAATTGAAAGAACCAGGAATCGTTGTTGGGGTATCCAATAGACACGTACACTTATCACAAGAGGATTTGGAAAAGTTGTTTGGTGAAGGTTATGAATTAACTCCTTTGAGACAGTTGGGACAGCCGGGGCAATACGCATCTGAAGAATGTGTAGATTTGATAGGGCCAAAGGGATCTTTGCAAAAAGTGAGAATATTAGGCCCTGTGAGAAAAGAGTCACAAGTCGAAATTTCTAGAACCGACTCTTTTAAATTGGGAGTAAACCCTCCTGTTAGAGACTCAGGAGATATAGAGGGAACACCAGGGATTACAATAAAAGGACCTGTTGGTGAAATACAGTTAAACAAGGGTGTAATCATCGCCATAAGGCACATACATATGCACCCAGAGAACGCCGAACATTATGGCGTTAAGGATAAAGACTTAGTTTCAGTATATTGTGACAAAGAAGGAAGAAGACTTGTTTTTCAAGATGTTTTGATTAGAGTTAGTGAAAAATTTGCATTAGAGTTTCATGTTGATATCGACGAAGCTAATGCAGCTTTACTCAACAACGGAGATTATATCAAAATTATAGAAAAATTCTAAAAACCGGTGTATTCACCGGTTTTTTCAATCAATATCAGAAGGTATTTCATAGGTTATACCCCCATATTTTCCTTCGGATATTTCTTTCAGAAAGATATTTCTTCCCCTTTCGTAATCTGGAACCCCGCCTTTTTTTAGAAAATTTCTCTTCATACAAAATTTTTCAATGAATTCAATTGCATTTTCACAGTTGTCCCATTCTTCTAAAACTGAATCCAAAATAGTAGTATACTCTCGTTTCAAAAAGTCAAAAAGATAGAAGAGTGCTTCGTCCATTTCCGAATCTTCTGCTTTTAGAGAACCAATTAGAATTAATTTGTTCACAAGATCTTTGTTAAAAAGTTTTGGATACAACACACCCGGTGTATCAAGAATTTTTAAGTCCTTCGATACGGTTATCCATTGTAACCCTCTTGTCATCCCAGGTTTATTGCCGACTGCTGCAGATTTTTTACCTTTTAAACGGTTTATAAAGGTAGACTTACCAACATTTGGTATACCAACTATCATAAGAGTTTTTTCATTGAACTTTTGAGGGACGATGGGATAAATGTGATTTAAAAAAAAGTCTTTCACATTGAATTCATTGAGACTAAGTGAAAAAACATCCTCACTTTTCTCTTTATAATACTTTTCCCATAACTTGGTTTTTTTCATGTCGCAAAGGTCTTTTTTATTGAGAACAATTATTCTTTTTTTGTTCCTAAAAAGTTGTTCTTCTTCGTATGCTCTGCTCGCGTATGGAGCCCTTGCATCAAGGATCTCTACTATGGCATTGACAAGTTTTAAATGCTTTTTTATCAAAGATTTTGTTTTTTCTATGTGCCCTGGATACCACATGCTCTTAACCCCTTTAAACAGTTATTTTCACGATTATTTTTATTTTTCTTAAATTGTGGTATAATAATAGTAATAAAAGTATACCTTATTTTGTAAAAAGATCAAAGAGGAGGGATAATCTATTCTGAGATATTCTATCTCTATACCTGAAAATATTGAACCGATTGAAATTTTTGGGGCTTATGATAGCCGAACAAAGTACATTAAAAAAGAGATGAACGTAGATATACACTATAAAAACAGAAAAATTTTCATCGAAGGGAAGGACGACGACTCGGTCAATAAGACATCAAAGATATTCACAGAACTTTTAGAAATTTTAGACGAAGGTCATTTACTTGATTGGGATGAATTTCAATACGTGGTTTCTAGGTATAAAACCAAAGGGAATGGTTCGAAGACTGAAGAAAAGAAAAAATCGATGAAAGATGTGATCAATACCCGCATTGTGGGTACTCAAATATTCGCAAAAACTGAGGGCCAAGCGAATTACATCGACTACTTAAAAAATAATGACATAGTTTTTAGTATAGGACCAGCCGGAACAGGCAAAACATATCTCGCAGTTGCTATGGCGGTGGATTATTTAAGATCAGGTAAAGTTCAAAGGATAATATTAACAAGACCCGCTGTTGAAGCAGGAGAAAAATTAGGTTTTTTACCTGGTAACTTTTATGAAAAGGTTGACCCGTATTTAAGGCCCTTGTACGATGCTTTACTTGATTTTATGGATACTGACAAACTGATTTCATACAGAGAAAAAGGTATTATAGAAATACTTCCATTAGCTTACATGAGAGGTAGAACGTTAAACAATTCTTATATTATTTTAGACGAAGCTCAGAATACAACTTATCAGCAAATGAAGATGTTTTTAACAAGGATAGGTTTCAACACTAAGGCAGTCATCACTGGAGATGTCACTCAAATAGACTTAGAAAAAAAGAAAGATTCGGGGTTACTATCTGTTAGAAAGGTTTTGAATGGTAACATTTCAGGAATAAAATTCATTGAGCTTTCAAATAACGATGTGGTAAGGAATCCTTTAGTAAAAGAAATTATAAAAGCCTATGAAGATTATGAAAACTCTGTATAAATAAGGAAGTGTTTTTCATTATATGAAGAACAAAAGTACTGAAAATACTAAGCGGACTGATAAAAATCTTTTTCAAAAAGTTAATTTATTTTTCTCTAAAAATAAGGGTTTTATAATTAGGATTTTTCTTTTTATATTTTTAGCTTTATTCACAGAATGGCTCATTTTTAACAGAATATCGTTGAATTTTCAGTTGAGTTTTAATTTAGTATTTCTTGTATTTTGGATATTTATCGGAGAATTTTTCTTACCAAAGAATAAGATGTTTAAACTTCATCCTAAAAATTACTGGGCGGCTTTTTTAACGCCGCTCTTTTTCAATATCTTACTGAACCTTTTTGTTTATAAATATGTGAATATATTTGCAATATCGATAATATTGAGTACTTTGATAATAACTTTACTAATAGATTACTCTAGTGGCTTAATTTCGGGTCTCATATTTTCTGCTTACTTCGGTATTTTATTCGGATTTGATTTAAAATTCACAATTTTCTTATTTTTACCTGCAGCGGTTGTCGCACTATCATCCAGAAAGATCAAAAGAAGAATAGAGATAATACTTCCATTTTTTTGGGCTAGTTTAACACAAATTATCGTTGCTTATGTAATTAACTTATACTATACTCCTTTAAACTATCTAATAATAATCGAAAGTAATTTTTTAAGCATGTTTGTAACCATGGGTATTTTACCCTTCTTTGAATACTTAACCAGAGTTTATTCAGAGATCGGTTTATTGGAACTGGGTAATTTAAGCAATCCCTTGCTAAAAAATCTTTCATTGAAAGCACCAGGAACATACTATCACAGCATGATCATATCTAACTTAGCGGAAAGTTCTTCTGAAATTATCAATGGAAATACGGTGTTAGCTAGGGTAGGCTCTTATTTCCACGATATAGGGAAGGTGTGGAGACCTCAGTTTTTCACAGAAAACCAAAAGAATAAAAACCCTCATACCGATATAAGTGCTAAATTAAGCTCTTTGATATTAAACAACCATGTTACCTATGGTATCGAATTGGCAAAAAAACACCGTTTACCCATACTAATAGAGGATATGATAGCACAGCATCATGGTACAAGGGTTAAGCAATTCTTTTACAGAGAATATTATAATCAAACAGGGATAAAAGATACCAACATGTTCAGATACCCTGGACCCATTCCTAAATTTAAGGAAGCTGCCATACTAATGATATGTGATGTAACCGAAGCTATGGTAAGAAGTATGCAAGACTTAAACGCTGTGGGCCTTAATGAAAAGCTTGATAATTTGATAAATTCTCTTTTTTTTGAAGGACAGTTAGATGATTGTGGATTAACACTTAAAGAAATCAAAAAGATGAAAGGTCGTATTGTTAGAACAATAATGGAAATGAACCATAAAAGGATAGCCTACCCCAAAGTTGAAGCAAAAGAACTTAGAGAGTAGAGGGAGGATGCCTTTGAAAATAAACGTTATAAACCAACAAGATTTAAGAACGATAGACACTAAAAAAATCAAAGATATCGCCAAAAAAGTTCTTTTAAATGAGGTTGGCGAAGGAAATTTTGAATTAAACATACTAATTACCAACGATAAGAGTATAAGCGAATACAATAACTATAGAGGCAAAAGTATACCGACAGATGTTTTATCCTTTTCATATGGTTTAAATGAACCTGTCCTTGGAGATATTGTTATCTCTGTTGAAAGTATAGAAAAACAGGCCCCTGATTTTGGCAATTCCTTTGAAGAAGAATTCTATTATATACTTATTCATGGCTTACTACACATCGTTGGCTACGATCATGAAAACTCTGAAGAAGATGCAAAAAAGATGTTCGAAGTTCAAGAACAATATTTTCATCAATTAATTAAAAGCGGGAGGAGATAGTGTTGGCTACAGTAAAACCTTTTAAAGCTTTAAGACCATATAAAGGGATAGAACAGTGTTTTTCTTGCCCACCCTACGATGTACTTGAAGAGGATGAAGTTAAGGAAATAATCTCTAGAAATCCCAATTCTTTTTTGAGAGTAACAAGGTCCGAAGTAGAGGCTGAAGAAGATTCTAAAGAGGCTATTTACAAAAAAGCCAACGAAAATCTTGAATCCTTTATCAAAAATGGAGTATTAATCAAAGATTCCGAGCCATCTTTTTATATTTATCGAGAAACCTGGAAAGGGGTTTCTCAAACAGGCTTTTTTGCTGTTGTGAGTGTAGATGAGTACGATAAAGGAATTATAAAAAAGCATGAATTAACCAGAAGGGACAAAGAAGACGATAGGACAAATCACATATTAAATTTAAATGCACAAACTGGACCTGTTTTCTTAACCTACAAAGCCCAAGAGGATTTAAAAACAATCATTGACAAGATCATAAAAAACAAAGAATTTCTTTATTCTTTTTGCGATGAAAACAATGTTAAACATGAACTTATTAAAATCCAAGAAGAAGACGAAAAGGAACAAATCGAAAAAACTTTTAACAGCATCGATTATCTTTACATTGTAGATGGACACCATAGAGCTGCTGCAGCTTCCAGAGCTCAAAAAATAATGAAAGAAAAAGACACGAATTACTCTTTGAATAAACCATACAATTATTTTATGGCGGTCATTTTCCCACACAATGAACTCAGGGTACTCCCATACAATAGAATAGTTAAAGATCTAAACGGTTTAAAAGAAGAAGAATTTTTGAAAAAGATCGGTTCCTATTTTGAAGTAGAAGAAGCTCCCTTTTCTCCCTATTCTCCTGATTCCTCACACTCTTTTGGAATGTATCTTCAAAAAAAATGGTACAAACTCACATTTAAAGGTGAAGAAAGTGAAGATCCTGTTGAAAACCTAGATGTACAAATATTACAAAAATATCTATTGGATCCCGTACTTTCCATAAAAGATCCCAGAAGCGATCCAAGAATATATTTCCTTGGTGGTATTAGAGGCGTAAAAGAAATCGAAAAGTGGGTAGATACAAAAGATTGGAAAGTTGGATTTTCTATGTATCCTACTCAAATAGACCAACTCCTAAAAGTTGCTGACATGAACAAGATAATGCCGCCTAAATCCACTTGGTTTGAACCAAAATTGAGGAGTGGCTTATTAATTCACGAAATAAGCTAACACTTTTTCTCACGCGTTAGAGGTGGTATAGATAAAATACTATAATTTTGATTTAAAAAACAAAATCGAAGAAATAAAAACTCATGCCGTTGACATGAAAATTCAAGTAGATGAGATAAAGATATTTGAAAATAATCTGTACGGAATTAAAAGAAAATGGAAGATTTTATCTTCGCATAACTCAGTTGATTTCATAAAACGCATATTATGCCCCAGTGACGACGTTATGCTAACCTATTATCATGATGAGAAAGGCGAAATGTCTAAATATCTCATTTATATAGATTTTGGTAAATACAATGTCAACACCGACAATATTGAATTTCAAGATCAAGAATTGGATCTTCTAGTTTATAACAACTTAAAATACAAAATACTCGATATGGACGAATTATTAAATGCTTTTGATTGCAAAAAAATCACTTTTTCTGATATACAAAAGATTTTAATAACTCTTGAGCAGTTTATTAATAATTTTAATTATTTGGGTATAATCGGCGCTCTTCAACTCAGATTTGGCACAAACGCTATTAATTGGCTTTTGAAAAACAAAACTAGTATAGTATAATAACTCATAACTGGAGGGGAAAATATTGAGAAAACTTTATCGTTCCAGAGAAAACAAGATTTTAGCTGGCGTTTGTGGAGGCTTAGGTGAATATTTCCAAATAGATCCAGTCATCATAAGATTGTTGTGGATTGTATTAAGTTTAGTTTGGGGATTCGGAGTTATTTTGTACATAATCGCAATTTTTATAATTCCCCCTCAACCTCAAGGAAATAATTATTCTGAACAATTTGAAGAAACACCCGAAAACGGGCATAGTCATATTTCACATAATATAGAAGACGAAGACAGAAAAGTCGTCATAGGTTTATTTGCTTTACTATTTATCGTAATTGGGCTAATTATTTTAGTAAGTATGATAACTCCTTCTACATTCTTCTTTAGAAATTTTATCAAAATCGTGATAAGTATATTACTGATTGGAATTGGGGCATATTTAATTTCCAAATCAAGAACCAAAAAATAATTTCGGACGAAAGGCAAAGACTCTTTTATCCTTAGGGGTGGGCTGCGGGGTCTAAGGGACCGCAGGTCCCTTCCTTAATAAGGGCGGGCTGCAGGGCGAAGGGGCTCTAAAGAAAGCTTTTTAAGAGTGTATATAGTATTATTTTAGTGCTTTTTTTCACATAAATATGTTAAAAATTGCTCAAATTTAATGAAAATATTAACAATTTAGATTCTATTAATAAATACCATTAAAATTTTTGCATCTCAAAAATAAAAGGAGGCGAAGGAATGGAAAAGTATTATGAAAAAGAACTTTTGGAAGAACTTCACGATATTCAAGAAACATACGGGTTCATCTCTGAAGAGGATATCTTGAGAATCTCACAAAAAAGAGACATCCCCAAAGCTCAGTTGTACGGAGTGATCAGTTTTTATTCTATGTTCCATCTTGAACCAACTGGGAAATACATCGTACGTGTTTGTGACAGTGTCTCATGTAGATTAAACGAGTCAGCAGCACTAGTTAAAGCCCTAAAAGATTATCTCAAAGTTGGAGAAAATGAAACCACAAAAGACAAAAAATTCACATTAGAGGTAGTTGAATGTTTAGGACATTGCGATGAAGGACCTGTAATGATGGTTAACGATACTTATTACACCAATCTGACGGTTACAAAGGCTATTCAAATACTCGATTCACTGGAATAGGAGGGGAATACATGGAAAGAATCTTTCTAAAAAAGGACTTGGGTAAAAGTTTGGAAGAATACGACTTTCCAGGCTTGAAAAATGTTTTTAAGATGCAGCCCCAACAAGTTATCAGCAAAATAAAAGAAAGTGGTTTAAGAGGAAGAGGGGGAGCCGGTTTTCCTACAGGTATAAAATGGGAAACGGTGCTTTCAATTGAAGATGACACCAAGTTTATCATATGTAATGCGGATGAAGGAGAACCAGGAACTTTCAAAGACAGATTTTTGTTGGAAAATCTACCCTTTAAAGTTTTGGAAGGCATAATAATCAGTGGTTATGCCACTGGATCAAAATATGGTTACATCTACATTAGAGGTGAATACGTAGAAGCAATAAAAATCGTTAAGAAAGCTATCGAAAAACTTTATGAAAAAAATATATTGGGAGAAAATATTCTAAACTCAGATTTCTCGTTTGATTTGAAGTTAGTGAGAGGTGCAGGCGCCTACGTATGTGGAGACGAAACATCTTTAATTAATTCCATTGAAGGAGACAGAGGAAAATCCCGTATAAAGCCTCCCTTACCAGTTTTTGAGGGATTGTATGGTAAACCGACAGTTGTCAATAACGTTGAAACATTAGCTGCAGCAGCAGAAATAATGAACTATGATAACAACCCTTATTCAGAAATGGGAACTGAAAAAAGTAGAGGAACAAAATTAGTCTCTATCAGTGGTGACGTTAACAAACCAGGCGTTTACGAAGTAGAATTTGGAAAGTTAACAGTTAGAGATATCGTACAAGAATTGGCAGGAGGGGTTAAAGGAGAAAAAATCGGTTTTGTTATACCAGGTGGAATTTCCACCGAAATATTAACTGAAGAGGAATTAGATGTACCTTACACCTATGAAAATCTTCAAAAAATGGGGAGTAACATCGGATCTGGCGGAATGATAGTAGTTTCTTCACAAAGAAATTATTTAGAAATCGTTAAAAATGTCTCCGACTTTTTCCGAGACGAAACATGTGGAACGTGTTTCCCATGTAGAGAAGGAAACAAGAATATAAGCAAAATCGTTTCGGATATATATAAAAGAGGATATCCAACTTCAAAAGATATAGAAATAATCTCTGATATACAGTACGCGGTAAGTTCTGCAGCACGCTGTGGATTTGGAGAATCTTCGTTGAACCTCATTCTCTCCCTGTTTGAGAAATTTTACACAAAGAAGGTGGAAGTATGAAAGTAAAGATAAACAACAGAGAATATGAATTTGACCATGAAATTAGTATTTTAGATGCCACAAAGAACGCTCACATAAAAATACCAACACTTTGTTATTCTGAAAAGCTTGAACCTTTTGGAAGTTGTAGACTTTGCTCTGTTGAAATAAAGGGTGAAAGAACCTTAAAACCAGCTTGTGTAACAAAAATAACCGATGGTATGGAAATCTTTACTCATTCTCAAAGAGTAAGAAAAACAAGAAAAACTATCATGGAATTGATAATAGCTTCTCATGGAATAAGCTGCAACTTAAATTGCCTTACATGCTCAAAATCCGGCAGTTGTGAGATAAAAGAGGTTGCTGAAGAAATAGGTGTAACTGAAATAAGGGTCCCCCCGATATCTAATGGTTTATCAGAAGACCAAAGCAGTTATTCAATTGTCAGAGAACCTCAAAAATGTATCGTTTGTAACCGATGCGTCAGAAAATGCTCAGAAGTCCAGTCGGTTAACATATTAACAATTGCAAACAGAGGGCCAGATACATACGTTACAACTTTCATGGACAAAGGTATGGGGAACGTAGATTGTACAAATTGTGGACAATGTATCTTAGAATGCCCCACAGGAGCATTACATGAGGTTTATCAAATGGACCAAGTATGGGCTGCTCTCTCTGACGAAAGTAAATTTGTAATCGTTCAAACGGCTCCTGCCGTTAGAGTTGCAATATCTGAAGAATTCGATGCCGAACCAGGAAAAATCGCAACAAAACAAATGGTGGCAGGGTTAAGATTGTTAGGATTTGATAAAGTCTTCGATACTAACTTTGCTGCTGACTTAACGATAATGGAAGAAGCTAATGAATTCCTTGAAAGATTTAAAAACAATGGGAAGCTTCCTTTATTCACCTCTTGTAGTCCAGGATGGGTTAAATTCTTAGAACATAATTATCCCGAATTTATTGATAACCTTTCATCGTGTAAATCTCCTCAACAGATGTTTGGAGCTATTGCCAAAACATATTATGCAAACAAATTAGGAATCTCAAAAGAAGATATGGTTGTCGTTTCTGTCATGCCATGTACCGCCAAGAAATTTGAACGGGTTAGACCAGAAATGAAGGGCGATGTCGATTATGTATTAACCACCCGCGAATTGGCAAAAATGTTTAAACTAGCTGGTATAGATTTGCTGAACGTTCCACCGGAAGAATACGATGAACCTTTAGGTATCTCTTCTGGTGCCGGCGCTATTTTTGGAGCAACAGGTGGTGTCATGGAAGCTGCTCTTAGAACTGCTTACGAGGTAATAACTGGTGAAGAATTAGAAAAATTGGACTTTGAAGCCGTTAGAGGCATTAAAGGAATAAAGGAAGCTACCGTGGAAATTGATGGAATAAATTTAAAAGTAGCTATCGTGAATGGTTTAGGTAACGCCAGAAAGGTTTTAGAAATGATCAAAAGTGGTGAAAAAGAGTATCAATTTGTGGAATTCATGGCATGTCCAGGTGGATGTATTGGTGGAGGTGGTCAACCTATCCCAACAAACAAGGAAATAATTCTAAAAAGGATGCAAGCGATATACGAAATTGACAGATCCTTACCAATAAGAAAATCTCATGAAAACCCTGCTATTAAAACTTTATACGAAGAATTTCTAGAAGAACCATTAAGCGAGAAATCTCATGAATTGTTGCACACAACTTATGTTGCAAGGAGTTAATAAGGGCCTTTTGGCCCTTATTTTTCAATAGGCAAAAATAAAGAAAACACAGTTCCTTTTCCGACTTCGCTTTCCACTTCTATTCTTCCATTATGAGCATTAACGATCTCTTTGACAATTGCCAGCCCTAAGCCAGTACTTTTTTCACTGCTTGTCCTTGCTTTATCTCCTCTATAGAAACGATCGAATATTCTATGTGAATCTTCTTGGGGAATACCTCTACCGGTGTCTTCTATGGATATTTAGCAAAATTACTAATTTTAACAGAAGAAATAGTAACTTTTCCTTTATCCGTGTACTTTAAAGAATTATCTAAAATATTTATAATAGCTTCTTTTAATTTATCTTTATCTGCCAAGATATTTAACTTTTCCAATTTTTCAACTTGCAAAGTTAACCCCTTGTTGTGGTATAAAGGACTAACTTTTTTTATGACTTCCTCCAACAAAGATCTCAAATTAGTTTTCGTAAAATTGTAAAATTGAGTTTTGTTATCACTCCTAGCTAAAAAAAGCAATTTATCGATAATTTCTGACATATAAGAAGTTTCTTCTAAGATCGACTCTAAAGATTTTTTATACTCTTCTATGGATCTGTCTTTTTTCAATGACAAACTACTTTCAGCTTGAATTACAGAAAATGGCGTTCTCAAATCATGAGAAACATCTGCGGTGAATTGCTTCTGTTGTTCAAAGGCTTTTTCAAGTCTAGAAATCATTTGATTCAATGTGGAGGCTAGCCTTCCTAACTCATCTTGTGACTTTACTTTTATTCTTTCATTCAAATTATTTTCTTCGATATTCTTTGCAGTATTTATAATTTTTTCAACAGGTTTAAGAGAACTATCAGCGTAAAAAAATCCTCCGATCCCTGCAAGAATCATTACCAAAACACCAGTCGATATCCTACATTTTTTCCTCAAGAATAGTTCTGGTAACTACTATTTTTGGGTTTCTCATAAAATACTCCAAGATATTGTATTCCTTTGGGGTTAATTTTAATTTTTTCTCTCCCATCCAAACCTCCCTTGTTAAGGTGTTTAAAGTTAAATCTCCTACTTTAAGAATTGGGTTGCGAGTAAAACTTTCTCTTCTTAGCAAAGACCTAACCCTTGCAAATAATTCATCGAAATCAAAAACTAATTTTCTGACTTTCAAATTAAACTTTTATGAAAGAAACGACTTTTTATATATTAACCAGCCACATGAAAAAAGCTGCTATTGGAGCCATAGTCAAATTATCGTTTAACCAATCACCAAACCCCTCCACAACAGTTGCCGAAAGTGCACCCGCAACCAAGCTCATATAACTAATTGGTAAATCGAGCAAATTCATGTAAACAACTCCTGATACAAAAGAAATGAAAAAACATGCTAAACTCCCTTCCACGGACTTCCCTTTCAACCATTGATGTTTACCCCTCTTTTTTCCTACCAACACAGCCCAAGAGTCTCCCAGTACTAACATCACAATAGAGATCAAAGAATATGGAACAGGGAACAATCCCGCAATAGCTGAACCCATAAGAAAATAACTTGTTCCCGAAATCTTATGAGCTTCTTCACTTTTTCCAACGGGTTTAAAAATTTTCTTCAAAAATTCATTTATACTCTTTGAATATTTTCTTATTAATTCAAGAGAAAGTGCTATTAAACCAGCAATTACAACAATATAACTAAAAACTACAGGACCCCAGAGAGGGTAAGCAAGTGCTGGAAACAAAAAGCCCATATAACGCCAGAGCTTTCTTCTAACAAAATTCTCTTTTAAAGGCTCTTTTACCTCTTGGAAAGCATTTTTCAAATTCTCCCAACCTTTAATAAAAAGACAAGCCACCAAAATAATAGTCAAAATAATACCCAATAAATCCATAGTACCTCTCAGATATCCTATCAAAATAACAAAAGGCCATAAAAATGACAAAACAAACATTATCCCCTTACCAAAAGTAAGCCATAATGTTCCAGCTAATATACCAAAAGCTGCAGACTCTAATGGAAACAAAATAACAAAAGATCCCACAGAGGCTGCTACCCCAACACCACCTTTACCCTTCAGCCAAATAGACCAAGAATGACCTATTATTGCAACTAAAGCAAGTAATGGCCACCAACTCTTACCTATACCAAGCGTAAAACCAATTAAAATAGCCAAAACCCCTTTGGTAGAATCTCCTGTGAAAGACAATACACCTGCTACAGGTCCGGCTATTTTCCAAGCGTTAGTTGTGCCAACATTTTTAGTTCCTTCTTTTCTAATATCCTTTCCTGAAAAAATTTTTGCAAAAATATAACTCCATGGTATCGAACCAATAAGATAACTTGTAACCAAAGAGATTAACAATTTCATACCACTCACCTCTTATTTTTAATTATACTCTAGTTTTTCAAATCCTTAGAAAAAATGAGAAAAATTAATCTAATCAAAAATATTTGCATTTAATCGGAGTACATTGACTATGATCAAGTAAAATCAAGATTGACTTTTTGTTTATTTTAATTTAAAATGGATACGAATAAATTCGATTTTAGAATGAATTAATTAAAGGAGCTAAAAAACATGCCAGTTAAAATTTCTTTTATAGGAGCAGGTAGTGTCAGGTACACAGTAAAATTAGTAGGAGATTTAGCAAAAACAAAGGAATTAAATGGAAGTTTAATCTCTTTCATGGACATAGACGAAGAACGGTTAAATGCTGTAGATAACCTTGCTAAAAGATACACAGAAGAAATAGGTGGAAATCTTAAATTTGAGAAGACTACCAACCGTGAAGAATCTTTAAAAGATGCAGACTTTGTTATAAACACGGCATTATACAGAGCACCAGGTCATGAAGATGGTTATGTAAGTTATGAAATCATGAGAGATGTTGCAGAAAAATATGGTTACTACAGAGGAATAGATAGTCAAGAGTTCAACATGGTATCGGATTATTATACATTCACAAACTACAACCATCTGAAATTATCACTCGATATAGCCAAATCGATTGAAAAAATATGTCCGAATGCATGGCTTATACAAACTGCTAACCCCGTTTTTGAAATTACACAATTGATTAAAAGGCTGACCAACGTAAAAGTAGTGGGCTTTTGTCATGGCATTGGAGGTATCCACGAAGTTCTAAAAACTTTAGGATTAGAAGAAAAAGAAACTGATTGGCAGGTAGCTGGTGTAAACCATGGAATATGGCTGAACAGATTTCTATACAAAGGCGAAGATGGCTACCAAATCTTAGATAAATGGATAAAAGAAGAATCAAACAATTGGGAACCAAAAGATCCTTGGGATACACATTTAGCTCCTGCAGTTATCGATATGTACAAATTCTATGGATTGTTACCCATAGGAGACACAACTAGAAACAGCACTTGGAAACATCATAATAGTTTACAAGCAAAAAAGAAATGGTATGGAAAGTTTGGGGCAATAGACAACGAAGTTGAAAGGCCGAAGTTCTATGAAGAACTACGTCAAATAAAAAGATTGATAATTCAAGTTTCGAAAGATCCAAGTATCAAAATAACAGAACACTGGCCTGAAGAGTTCCCAAAGGAAAAAATGAGTGGTGAACAACAGATACCTTTTATAAACGCTTTAACTAACGATGTTGAAGCAAGGTTGTTCTTGAATGTTTTGAATAATGGAACGATAAAAAACATTCCTAACGATGTAGTTGTAGAAGTGCCTGTAAAAGTTAACAAAAATGGAATATTCCCTGAAAAGATACAGCCAGATCTACCAGAAAAGATTAAAAATTACTATATAATCCCCAGAATCACAAGAATGGAAATGGCATTAGAAGCCTTTATAACGGGAGATAGAAAGATCTTAGAAGAAGTTTTAGTAAGAGATCCAAGAACCAAAAATTATGACGATATCCCTAAATTGTGGGATGAGATATTCGATTTACCATTCAACAAGGAAATGAAGGAGCATTATAGAAGTTAAAAAACGAGTTTAAACGAGGGAGGTGATTTATAAACCGTCCAAAAAGATTCAATATTTGTCGAAGATGATACCAGGTATTCTGATTCTTGGAGACTGGAAAAAACCAAATTACAGGAGGTGTTTGTGGTGAAAAAGTTGTTTATTGTTACGTTAGCTTTG
The DNA here is from genome assembly GCF_002924605.1 of Petrotoga sp. SL27. Classification (NCBI taxonomy): domain Bacteria; kingdom Thermotogati; phylum Thermotogota; class Thermotogae; order Petrotogales; family Petrotogaceae; genus Petrotoga; species Petrotoga sp. SL27. The sequence goes on from NZ_JAIP01000012.1 coordinate 21,495, forward strand.
GTGATGGTGTTTTCGGTAACTATCTTTCCTTTACAAAAACAAGGTGACAAAATCATTTTGATGGCCTCTGACGATCATGCATGGGGTTATCCAACGGTAGAAGGTTTAGATGTTATGGCAAAACTAGTTAATATGTGGACTGGCGGAAGGATTGAAATAAAAATCTATCCAAGTGCTGTTTTAGGATCTGAAAAAGAAACTATCGAACAAACACAAATGGGTATAATAGACATAAACAGAACTTCTATTTCTCCTTTAACTTCGCTATACGATAAGCTAAACGTTTTAGCATTACCCTACTTATATAGAGATAGAGACCATATGTGGAATGTTTTAAACGGCGACATTGGTCAGAGCATTCTTGAAGAATTACAACAAGTAGGTTTGGTAGGATTAGCTTACATGGACTCCGGTGCAAGAAGCTTTTATGCTAAAAAGCCCATATATTCACCGGATGATATGAAAGGTATGGTAATTAGAGTTCAAAAAAGTGAATTAATGATGGATGTAGTGAGGGCATTGGGAGCAAAGCCTACCCCAATGGCTTTTGAAGAAGTATATACAGCTTTACAAACTGGGGTTATAGATGGGGCAGAAAATAATCCTCCTAGTTATTTAGAAACACATCATTATGAAGTGGCTCGTTATTTTTCGTTAGATGAGCACTCCATGGTACCAGAAATGATTTTTATGAGTAAGGTCACTTGGGATCAATTATCAGAACAAGACAGACAAATTATAAAAATGGCTGCTCAAGCAGCTCAAGAAGCAGAAATTAAACTCTGGCTTGATCAAGAAAAAGCTGCTTTGAAAGAGGTACAAGATGCAGGAGTGACGATTATTCATCCAGAAAAACAGCCTTTTATAGATGCTATGGAGGATGTTTATAAAAAATATGGTGCAAAATATTCTGATCTCATTGAACAAATCCAATCGATAGAATGAGTTTCCTTTTAGAGAAGGGGAAACTCTCCCCTTCTCTTAATAATTTTAAAGGTAGCATTAACTTCCCAACACAAGGAGGAAACGAAAATGCATAGATTTTTCGAGAGGGTTGACAAAATCTTTTTTGCCTTATTGGGTGCCGCACTACTTTTTAATGTTGCTATCACATTTTCACAAGTGATTGCTAGATATATTTTTAATTCTCCTTTGTTTTGGCAGGAGGAAATGTCAGGTGTAACAATGATTTATTTAGTGGTTATAGGAACTACATGGGGAATCAGGAAATCTATTCATATTTCGATTTCAATAGTCTCTAACTTTTTATTTAAGAAAGCCCCTATAATACCAGATATATTGGAAATTTTAGCATATATTGCTTACTCCATTCTAGCAATCATTTATGGATTCCAACTTGCAGATTTAACAAAATTTCAAACATTGCCTACCCTTGGAATAAAGCAATCTTACATTTATGGAGTTATCCCTATTAGTGGATTTATAATGTTTTATTTTGTATTTGAAAGAATATTTGCATTGTGGAAAAGCAAAAAAGAGGGGGATAAAATATGAATGCTGCTATTATACTTATTGTAAGTTTCTTAGTAATGATTTTTTTGAGAATACCTATATCTTTTTCTCTATTATTTTCCTCTTTTTTAACTGTATTTTATTTGGGTCTCCCTCCAATGATTGTATTGCAAAGAATGGCCGACCCTCTTGATAACATTTCTTTGATGGCTATCCCTTTTTTCATTTTAGCTGGACAGATAATGACTGAATCAGGAATAGCAAAAAGATTAGTCGATTTTGCCAATCTTTTGGTTGGAAGAATACGCGGGGGATTAGCTTTTGCGAATATTGTTGCATCAATGTTTTTTGGCGGGATGTCAGGATCTTCTGTGGCCGATACAGCCTCAATTGGTTCTATTTTAATACCAGAAATGGAAGAACATGGTTATGAGAAAGACTATTCTATCGCAGTTACTGTTACCTCTTCAACTGAAGGTTTAGTAATACCTCCTAGTCACAACGCAATAATCTACGCTCAAGCCGCTGGCGGGGTTTCTATAGCGAGTTTATTCCTCGCTGGTGCAATACCAGGAATTATGATAGGTTTAGGCTTGATGATACCTGCTTACATTATAGCAGTAAAAAAAGGCTATCCTAAAGGGAATCCACCAAAAGGAAAAGCCGCTTTAAAAATCGCTTTAGATTCTATTTGGGGTCTGATGACTATTGTCATAATTCTTGGAGGCGTTTTGTCAGGAATATTTACGGCAACAGAAGCCTCAGTAATTGCTGTAGTATATGCTTTATTAGTTGCTACTCTTGTATATAAAGAATTAACAGTACCAAAATTTCTCAAAATTATGAGAGAAACTTTAGAAACTACTATAGCCGTTCTTTTTTTAATTGGGGCAGCTTCAGCTTTTGGTTGGCTATTAGCCTATCTAAATATTCCAGAATTGGTTGCAAATACAATCTTAAATATCTCCTCCAATAAGTACATTATTTTACTGATAATAAACGCTGTTTTGTTATTGTTAGGGATGATTATGGATATGGCACCTTTGATAGTTATAACTACTCCAATATTCTTACCCCTGGTAGTGGATTTAGGTATTAGTCCAATACACTTTGGAATAATTTTGATGGTAAACTTGGGAATAGGATTATGTACCCCTCCTGTCGGGAACACTTTATTTGTTGGAACTGTAGTCGGAAAGTCAACTATCGAAAATGTTTTCAAAGCGATGTGGCCGTTTTATCTTGCCATGATTGGAATATTGTTACTAGTAACGTATGTCCCGTTTTTTGCGGAATGGTTACCATCTCTAACCTCATTCTAGAAAATGAAGGCAGATTGAAATGAGCAATAAAGTAAGATTTGGTTTAATAGGCACTGGAAGTGTGGCAAAAGTTCATGCTAAAGCTTTACAAAGTTTAGAAGCTGGCCAATTAGTAGCAATCTCTACAAGAAAGAAAAGAAAAGGAGAAATTTTTGCAAAAGAGTTTAATTGTGATTATTACACTGATTACAGAGAGCTCCTAGAAAAAAGTGATATAGACGTAGTATGTGTTACTCTTCCAAGTGGATTACATGCGGATATTGGAATAGAAGCTGCAAAATGCGGAAAACATGTAGTAGTTGAAAAGCCTATAGATATAACCCTTAAAAAAGCAGATGCATTGATAAATGAGTGTGAAAGACAACATGTTCAGTTAAGTGTGATTTTTCAAAGGAGATTTTCAGATGCGATAATAAAATTAAAAAAATCCATAGAAAAAGACAATTTTGGACAATTGAATTTTGGCGCAGCTCATACTAAATGGTATAGAAGCCAAGATTACTTTAACGATAGTAATTGGCATGGAACATGGCAATTAGATGGAGGCGGTGCATTAATTAACCAGTCAATACACTATGTTGATCTCCTGCGTTACACTATGGGAGAAATTGAAGAGGTTTTTGCTTTTTCCGCCACAAGGATGCATGATATTGAAGTAGAAGATGTTTTAACTGGGACAGTTAAGTTCAAAAATGGGGCACTTGGACTTATTGAAGCCAACACAGCTGCTTATCCAGGATTGTATTCCAGATTGGATGTTTATGGTGAAAAAGGATTAGTGGTAATTGTCGACGAAAAAATAGACACTTGGAAAACGGACCAATACACCTTTGAAAGAAAAGAAAGCGAAAAGCAAAAAAATGGACAAAGCTCTCCAGAAATCGATTATTATTTACATCAAAGGCAGTTAAAAAATATAATTGAAAGTATTTTAGAAAATAAAAAACCTATGGTCACTGGAATAGATGCCAGAAATACCTTATCAGTAGTATTAGCGTTATATGAATCATCAAGAACCAAGAGACCTCAGAAGGTTGATATTATATAGAATTAAGATGTATAAAATTTAATAGACAGTTATCCTTGTGGATGGTTGAAGTCTTTTGCTCTTCTTTACGGGCGGCTGCGGGTCTAGGGGGCGCTACATATAATGTTTTAGAATTTCCAAAGACAGCATAAAAATTAAATTAGAGGAGGTTAGAAAAATGTCTTTTTTAGACGAAAATTATTTACTACAAAACAACACTTCGAAGATGTTGTATAATTCAATTAAAGATCTCCCTATCTTAGATGCTCACAATCACGGGGATGTGGAAGAGATCGTTGAGGATAAAGGTTGGGATGACATCTGGCAAATCGAAGGCGAGACAGATCATTATGTTTGGGAATTAATGAGAAAAAGAGGAGTCCCCGAAGAAAAAATAACCGGAAATGCTTCAAATAAGGAAAAGTGGATGGCATTGGCTGAAGTTTTCCCTGGGTTCGTTGGCAATCCTACCTATGAATGGATACACCTCGATTTAAATAGAAGGTTTAAAATAGAGGACACCATTTCAAAGTATACTGCTGAAAAGATATGGCAAGATACTTCTTTTTTACTAAAAAGCGAAAGCATGAAACCTCAACGATTATTAAAAGAAATGAACGTAGAAATAATGTGTACAACAAATGATCCGACAGAGGATCTCTCATATCATGAAAAAGCTAAAGATATTGGGGGAATAAAGATTCTTCCCACTTGGAGACCAGACAAAGCTATGAACATTGAAAAAGAAAATTGGAAAGAATTTGTAGAAAAGCTAGGAGAAATAACAAAAGAAAATGTCGAACGCTTTGAAGAGTTCTTAAATGCTCTTTACAAGACTCACAAAAAATTTGAAGAACTTGGTGGAGTGTCGAGCGATCATGGGATATTTGAACCCGTTTCATACCCAGTTGAAAAAGAAAGAGTACAAGAAGTATATGAAAAAGCACTTTCAAAAAAAGAGTTAACTAAAAAAGAAATTTCAGACTTCAAATCCCTTTTGTTTTATGAATTTGGTAAGATGAATGCTGAGAGTAATTGGGTTATGCAATTACATATTGGTGCTATGCGAGATTATAGAGACAAGTTATATAATACTTTGGGGCCAGACACTGGGGGGGATATTTCAACCAGCAACGTTGACTTGGCAAATGGCTTAAGATACTTTTTAAACCAATTTGATGAAAAATTGAAAGTTGTTTTGTACTGTTTGGATCCGTCACTATTTCCAACCGTTGCCTCCATAGCAAGGGCTTTCCCAAACGTTAGTCTAGGAGCGCCTTGGTGGTTCAACGACAGCCCTTTTGGAATGGAGATGTATTTAAAATATATAGCTACTGTAGACCTTCTTAGCGACTTAGCAGGTTGGGTAACAGATTCAAGAAAGTTAATCTCCTATGGTTCACGAACGGAGATGTTCAGAAGAGAGTTATCTAATGTGGTTGGTGAAATGGTAGAAAAAGGTCAAATACCTATCAGGGAAGCATTTGATTTGGTGAGAGATATTAGTTATTTCAGACCAAAAAGGTTATTCTTTGAAAAAATTTAGATAAAAATTATTGAACCCGGAGGTACTATTTGATGAAAAAAGCATCCTTGTCTTCTTTAAAAGAAAACAACGCGGCACTTATTTTCCACTCATTAAGAGTTAAAGGCCCTATGACGAGAGCTGAAATCGCAAGAGAAACACGCCTCATGCCTTCAACTGTGAGTTATATAACGAATCTTTTAATTCATAAAAAGGTATTGAAAGAAGTTGGAAGTGAGGATGTTTCTCGTGTTGGGAAAAAGGGTATTTTGCTTGATATAAACTACGATGAATTCTTGTTTATTGGATATGACGTGGGCTCTGCATATTCAAGGGTTATTGTCTCGAACGGTAAAGGGGATATCTTATATTCCAAAAGATTCGTATCGGAGAAGAACGACAAATTGTTGAAACAGATTTATGAAAATATAAAAATGGTAAAAAAAGAATTCAACATAATCGGCATAGGGATGGCTTTTCCTGGTTATATAGATCCCGAAAAAGGAGAGGTTATCAGATCTCACAATATTGATATATCCAACTTTGAAGTTAAAAAGGTGATGAAAAAAGAATTCAACCTACCTGCTTACGTGGACCACAACACAATAATGATGGCGCGAAGCTTAATTTCTAACAATTCCCACAAAGAGAAAGATTTTTGTGTAATCAACATCGGTCCAGGTATAGGAGTAGGAATAGTAAGTAACGGAAAAATATTGAGAGGATATAAGAACGCTGCAGGGGAGTTAGGTCACGTTACGGTTAACCCCGAAGGCAGAAAGTGTAACTGCGGTAAAAAAGGTTGTTTGGAAACAGAAAGCTCAAGTAAAGCGATTGTTAGAAATTACGAAGAAATATCCGGGAAAAATTTAGAGTGTGAAGGAAGTTGTGAATCTGAATTAGTATATGAACTAGCCAAAAAAGGTGATGAAAATGCGATAAAAGCTTTTGAAAGAGCAGGAAAATATTTAGGAATTGGCATTGCTACTTTAGTCAATATTTTAAATCCAGAAAAGGTCTATATAGCAGGTGGGGTGTCAAACGGGTGGGAATTTCTTAAAGACAGCACAGAACAAAGTTACAACCAGAATATATTTTACGCAAACAAAGATGTGACCGTTGAAGTTTCTTCGATAGGGGAATACCTAACAGCTTGTGGAGCTGCGACTTATGCCTTTGAAAAATATGTAAGAGAAGAATTAATACCATGAGGAGGAAAATATAAATGTTTACAATTTTACCGAAGAAAGGTATTTCTTTGGGTCTTGGAGATAGAATAGGAATTGCTACCCACGGCCATATAAAGGTTGCAAAAAAATACAACTTCTTTCCTGTTTTCGCACAACAAAGCATTAGGGAATTAAACTTTACAGGAAGAACGTTCAGTGACGTGCGAAAAGACGTACTAAATGCACTCATTGAAGAAAATTATGTTGGAAACAGTGGATTTGATGGAGATCATTTGAAAAGCGATGAGGAGATTCAATATGCTTTAGATTCGGGTATTACAATGTTGACTTTGGATTGTTCAGAACATATGAATAATAAAGATTCTTCTATAAAAGAACGCATATTTGATCAATTTTATAACAAAAGCTTTTTTGTAAACGATATGCCCATAGAATATTCAAATAAAAACGAGTTGAATAAAATCGTTTCAATTTATGCCGGTGTTATCGAAAGAGTCATAGATGTATGGAACAAATTCCCGAAAGTAAATAAAAAAGAGGTAACTTTTGAAGTTTCAGTTGACGAGACAGATGTTCCAACAGACGAAAAAACACATTTTTTGATCTCTAAATATATCTACGACGAAGGAGTAAAAATAGATACCCTAGCCCCGCGGTTCCCTGGGGAGTTTCAAAAAGCTATTGACTATATAGGAAACCTACAAGAGTTTAAAAAGTCTCTTATCAAACAAGACAAAATAGCCAAATACTTTGGATACAGGCTTTCCATTCATTCTGGTAGTGATAAATTCTCTATTTATCCCATAATAGGTGAAGTTACTCAAGGTAATTACCACCTAAAAACATCTGGAACCAGCTATCTCGAAGCTATTAAGATTGTAGCTCAAAAAGATCCTGAATTCTTCAAAAAAATCTGGAAAACATGTCTTGATAAAAGAGAAGAGATGGATAAATACTACCATCTTTCCTGTGATCCATTCTCTGTTCCAAAAGATCTATCCCCAACAGAGTACCTACAAAACCCAGATGCAAGGCAAACGCTGCACGTTTCATATATGTTTGTTTTGAACCCTCAATACGATTTCAGAGAAAAGTTTTTTGAGATCCTTACAAAATACCAAAATGAATACCATCGAAACGTTGCGAACCATATAGAAAAACATGTTAAAGAACTTAAAATTGAAGAAAAAAAATAAAAACAGAAAAACTCAGAAAACAGGAGCATTTATTAGCTAAACTTAAATAATTGCTAATAAATGCTCCTAATTGCTTATAATCGGATTTGACAAGTAGGCGTTATTTTATTATAATTTTTTTGATTTGAAAATAAGAAAGTTGCTTTCTTAATAAGAAAACAATAAGAGAGGAAGGAGAAAATATGTTTGAAGGAATATTTACATCTTTAATTACGCCTTTCAACAATGAGAATAAAGTTGATTTATTTAGACTAGAGAATTTATTGTCTTTCTTAAAAGAAAAAGTACATGGCTTTTTTATTCTAGGGACTTATGGCTCAACAGCGTTGTTAAACGAAGTAGAAAAAAAACAAATTATCGATAAAGTAGTAGAAAACAAATTGAACAAACCAGTAATTGTTCACGTGGGATCAAGTAATCCTAATACATCTTTAGAACTTGCAAAATACGCTCAAAACAAGGGAGTAGATGCCGTGGCTTTTGTTCCTCCGTATTTTTATAATTACCAAGAAGAGGAAGTTATTTCATACTTTCAAAAAATAGTAAAAGAAATTACTATTCCCGTTTTTGTATATCTCAATCCCCCTAGAGTTGGATATAATCTTTCTGTATCTTGTGTAGAACAATTGGTAAGAATAGGAGTGTACGGTATTAAAGATACTACCAATAATTTAAATTATTTTTATGATTTATGTTCTACCGTTGATTTGGAAAAATTTAATTATCTAAATGGTTCGGAATTGTATCTAAATCCGACGATGCTTCATGGAGGGAAAGGCGCAATTTCTGCTATGTCTAATGCCTTTCCAGAGTATGTTGTCGATGTTTATAACGCTATAAAAAATGCCAATATGGAGGATTACAAAGAAAAAATGAATTATTTATTTGCTTACAGAAAAATTAGGAAATTAGGGCAGGGCATTCCAATAATTCATGCTATTTTGAATTTAAATGGCATTAATGTGGGACGTCCAAGGTTTCCATTCATATATGATGAAAATTTTCTTATAAAAGTAAAAAATGCTTTGGAAGGGCAAAAAATATTGAAGAGTTAAAGAGTAAATAATTTAATTAATAGATCTACCAAAAATTATATAACCTTTCAAAACTTAGACACTTTAGAAATAAAATGATAGACAAAAATAAGATTTTAATTTTAAAAGCGCTACAGATGGTTTGCCAGACTAAGAAAAACTAAAAGATGTTTTTAGCATCTCAAAAGACACTAAAACTATTTGTAACCAGGAGGTTATAATCAATATGATTGATTTGGTAACTTTAGGGGAAACGATGGTTTTATTTGTACCTGTAGAAACGGGGTCTATTAAGTATGTATATCAATTCAATAAACAAATTGGTGGAGCAGAGTCCAATGTTGCGATTGGTCTTTCAAGATTAGGAATAAAAACTGGTTGGATAAGCAAATTAGGGAAAGATGGGTTCGGAGATTATATTGAGTCATTTATTAGAGGTGAAGGGGTTGATGTTTCTCAAGTTAAAAGAGATGAGCAGCACCCCACGGGCGTTTTTTTTAAAGAACGGAGAGAATTAGGAGAAAGCAAAGTATATTATTACAGAAAGGGCTCTGCTGCAAGTTTTATAAATGAAAATGATTTAGATGAGAATTACATCTCTCAAGCAAAGTATTTACATTTGACTGGTATTACACCGGGATTAAGTGAATCTTGTTGTGAGGCAGTGTATAAAGCTATAGAAATAGCAAAAAAACATGATCTAAAAATCATCTTTGATCCCAACATTAGATTAAAGGTTTGGAATAATAAAGACAAAATGATAAATATTTTGTTGGATTTAATTAAAAAATCGGACATAGTACTTCCTGGTCTAAGTGAGGCAAAAATATTAATTAATGAAGATGATAAAGATAAAATTCTAGATAGATTTTTAAATCTGGGACCAGAAATTGTTGTTTTAAAAATGGGAGAAAAAGGTGCCTATTTGGGAACAAAGGATAAAAGAGTTTTGGTTCCAGGATTCCAAGTACCAAAAATAATAGATCCTATAGGTGCGGGGGATGCCTTTGCTGCTGGATTTATAACTGGTCTTACAAAGCGTTATGAATTAGAAGAATCTGTAAAATTAGGAAATGCCTGTGGGGCCTTTGCTTTAACGGTTAAAGGAGATGTAGAAAGCTTACCAAGCTGGGATGAATTAAAAGAATTTGTCGGAAATAGTCCAGAGTTAAATAGATAACTTTCTTAATAAATAAAAGGTGTGGATAAATATGGTGAAAATAGTTAATTATGATATCTTTTTCGAACAACCAAGATGGATGTTTTTAAAACTTGAAACTGATGATGGGTTAATTGGATGGGTAGAACCAATTGTAGAAGGCAGAGCAAAAACAGTAGCCCAAGCAGTTATAGAATTAATGGAAAAATATGTATTAAAGTATGAGAATATCGATAATATTGAAAACATTTGACAACTATTATTACCCATTTCAGAAATAGGCAAAAGTAAAGAATAACTAAAGGTAAAGTAAGTGTGACGAAAAAGAACTAAAATATTGGATAATTATCCACTCCAAGTAGACGAAATCGCAGTATAGTTGAGAAGAGTCACCGAATAATGACAATTGTATGACCTCCTTACGAGATAATAAAAATGTGGTATCAAATAAATTATATAGTGAGGAGGTAAACATCAAATATTGAAGGTATTAAAATTAGTTACAATGCATGTTTTATAGTTTCTAAAGAGATTTTTCAACTTAATTTGAGGAGGTGTCAGTATGAAGAAGTTATTGGTTATATTCTTAGTGTTAACTATTGTTGTTAGCATTTTTTCTCTGGATTACCCCCGTAAAACTGTTTCCATTATTTGCCCATGGGGAGCGGGTGGAGGAACAGACAGATTGGCAAGATTTTTAGCTGATGAATTATCTAAAGAGTTTGGAGTACCCTTTGTTGTTGTGAACCAAACCGGCGGCAGTGGTGCAGTTGGTCATGCTGCTGGGGCGTATGCAAATCCTGATGGATACACCCTAACTTTGGTAACCCTGGAAATAGCTAGTATGCATTGGATGGGTCTTACTCCTTTAACTTATGAAGATTTCGACTATATAGCTCAAGTTAATTTTGATCCTGCAGGCTTGATTGTTAAAGGGGACTCAGAATGGAATAGTACTGTGGAATTATTGGTTGATGTAGCCATGAATCCAGGAAAGTATCTGTTTTCAGGTTCAGGTGTAGGATCAGTTTGGGACCTTGCAAGAATCGGAATGTTTAATGCTGTTGGAATACCTCCCGATTACACAACTTGGATACCAACTACAGGAGCTGCTGCTGCTGTCGTAGAATTGTTAGGCGGTCATGTGGATGCTATCACTTCCAGTATTCCTGAAGTCTGGCCACAGATGGCATCTGGTGACCTTAAAGCTTTAGCAATTATGGCAGATGAAAGAGATCCGAGGTACTCAAATATTCCAACATTAAAAGAGATAGGAATTGATTGGTCGGCAGGAACATGGCGTGGAATTGCTGTACCTAAGGGAACACCACCAGAGATAAAAGACTTGCTAGAAGAAAAAATTATAAAAATAGCCCAATCTCAAGATTTTAAAGATTTCATGGATAAAAATGGTTTTGGTATTAAAATTCGTGGTTCTCAGGAATTTACAGAGTATGTTGCTGAGCAAGACAAAGTTTGGAGAGAGATACTCCAAATCGGGGGGTATTTGCCAGAATAGTCTCTTTTCTCCCCGACACTTACTTGTCGGGGAGATTGTTTAAAAATACTTGTCAATTTTAGAGAGGTGCTAAAAGATGAACTATAAAAATATTGTATATGGTAGCATCTTGAGTTTATTATCAATCATTGTTATTTTAATAAGTTTAGAATTCCCTAGTTATGTAGTAAGAGGTCAAGAATTGCCTGGTCCGAGTTTTTTTCCGCAAGTAATAAGTATTTTTCTTATAGTAATAGGAATTTATGAAATAATCGTAGGCATTCTTCGGACTTTTAAATTAAAAAAGTTGAATGAAGAAGGTCTAAAAAAAGAAGAAGAGGTTAGAAAAACTGTAGTTACAAAGAAAGGATTATTTAATATAACTGTTGTCATTGCTGGAATAATTTTATTTGTTCCATTTATTAATCTTGTTGGATTTAAATTGGGGCTCTTTATTTTTTCAACTATTTTGATGACTACCTTTGGTGTGCGTTTATTAAGAGCACTGATTTATTCAGGTATCGTGACGGTAATTATTATCTTGATCTTTGAGTACCTTTTCAAAATACCTTTTCCCGAAGGGATCCTTTTTTCATTTTAAAACAGGAGTGATTTGAATGGAAAATGTTTTGCAAGTATTTCAACCCGACGTCTTATTTCCAATGTTGATTGCTATGTTTTTTGGAATCTTTGTAGGAGGTATACCAGGCCTCACCGCAACAATGGCCGTAGCTTTAATAATTCCTATAACTTATTATATGAGCCCTTTAGCGGCGTTGGCAATGGTTGTGGGAGTTACCTTTACGTCTATATTTGCAGGTGATATTCCAGCTACTAACTTAAGAATACCAGGTACTCCTTCATCAGGAGCTGCAGTTTTAGATGGTCATGAGATGGCTAAAAAAGGAAAAGGTAGCTTAGCCTTATCACTTGATTTGTTTTGTTCAGCCATAGGAGGTCTTATTGGCGTTTTGATTTTAATAACAGTTTCTTCACCTTTAGCCAAGCTAGCTCTTCAATTTACTAACTATGAATACTTTTGGTTGGGAATTTTTGGCTTAAGCATGAGCGCTGTACTCAGTTCAGGAAATGTAATAAAGGGCTTATCGTCAGCTTTATTGGGCGTATTGATTTCAACTATTGGCATAGACATTACAACTGGCTATCCAAGATTCACTTTTGGGAATATTGAATTGATGGGGGGAATTGAATTTATACCTGCGATGATTGGACTATTTGGGATTTCAGAGGTTCTAAAAAATATTGAACGAGGAAGTTCAGGTTTAGGTGTCCCAACTATAAAAGAAAAGATGGGTGTACCTATTCTTGAAGCTTTAAAAATAATTATAAAAAAACCGTTTGTTATAATAAAATCAGCAATAATTGGTACTTTTATAGGTGCACTACCCGGTGCCGGAGCTGATATCGGAGCGTGGGTTGCGTATGGTACAGAAAAGAAAACTTCAAAAAAATCAAAAGAGTTTGGAACGGGTATTGTCGATGGAGTAATAGCTCCTACATCCGCAAATAACGCAGCATTAGGAGGAACGTGGATCCCTGCATTGGTATTTGGTATTCCGGGAGATAGCATAACGGCCATTGTACTCGGTGCATTCCTTATGTTTGGGATACAACCTGGTCCTCTTATATTTGAACAAAGCGGAGACATTGTAACTGGTTTATTTACAGTAGCAATAATAGCCAACATTTTCTTGATATTTGTTGGTTATCTAGGAATTAGAGCTTACTCACAAATCCTTAAAATGAATACTTCAATTGTTATGGCAATTGTAGTAATTTTCTCCATGATTGGGTCTTATGCTATAAGAAATAGCTTTTTCGATATATACGTGATGTTGCTTTTCGGAGTCATAGGTTATCTGTTTGAAAAAACGAATGTCCCAACTCCGCCGATGATACTTGGCATTATTCTAGGTCCAATGATAGAAGATAATCTAAGAGTTGGGTTAACAAAAACAGGCGGGGACATGACACTCTTTTTCACAAGACCTATTTCTTTGATTTTCGTAATTCTTATTACATTGACTTTTTTTGGGGGGCCTATTTCTAAACTAATTGGAAAAATTTTTGGAGGCGGTAAAAACAAATGAAACCTTTTATTGTTAAGAATATTTTTGAAAAAGAGAACAAAAAACCTTATGAAATACCAATTTCATGGAACAGTTATGTAAAATTTGTCCAAATGTCAAATATAGAAACAGAAGCTGAAAAACATAAAAAGTGGACTGATGTGTATATAGTTCTTGATGGTGAAGCCGATTTAACCATTGGAGAGGACTTATTGAATTCAAAAGAGATCGAAGATGGTGAGTTTAGGGGTGGAGAAATTACTAAACCAATAACAACAAAGTTGAGAAAAGGTTCTATCGCCATTATACCACATAATTTTCCTCATAAACTTAAAACATATGATGTTTTTGTTCAGTTAGTCATCAAAATAAAAGATAATTAAGGTGCTTGTCAAATAAATATAGTATAATATTTAGTTAAAAGATATGAAAGTAGGTGAAAATCTATTCAATCTATCAGAAAAGTTATAGAAGTATTAGATTATATAGTCTATTCACCAAAACCAGTTAATGTAACAGAAATTGCAAGAGAGTTTGATATGTCTATGTCCAATGCTTATAAGTACTTAGACGACTTGTACAAAGGAGGACTTTTGTCAAAGAATAGTGATAAATCCTATTTCCCGAGTTTTAAACTTGTGGAGTATGGAAGTATTATTCTAAAAAAAGTAAATCTTAGGGAGATTGCACATCCACACTTAGTTGATTTAATGGTGAAAACAGGTCAAACAGTTCATTTGGCTATTAAAGAAGGATATGAAGGAATATATATAGAAAAGATAGAAGGCCCCAATTCTTTACCAATGATGTCAAGAATTGGAATGAAGATGAACCTTTATGCAACAGGATTTGGAAAAGCTATTTTGGCGCATTTACCTGAAAAAGAAGTAGAAGAATATTTGAAAATTGTGGAGCAAAAAAAGAGGGGTAAAAACACAATTACTGATCCTAATGAATTGAAAAATGAACTTAAAAAAATAAGAAAAAGAGGATACGCAATTGATAACGAAGAAAATGAAATCGGGATCTTTTGTATAGGAGCTCCTATATTTAACTACGATAAAAAAGTAATAGCGGGAGTAAGTATTTCGATGAGTGTCGCTAGGGCAGAAGAAAAAAAAGTCGATGAATACATTCGTTATGTTATGGAATGTGCCAAAAATATTTCAGAGTTCTTGGGTCATAAAGGTTAAGTTTTTCATGGTATTTCTCTAAAAGGTTCAACGATAATGGTTTCATAATTTTTATACAACCACATTCCTGGTTTTGCTCCTTTTGGCTTCCATACGTTTTTTCTTTGAGTGTAATCAACCGCCACATTGGAAGACATTTTTGCTTTAGAAAATGTTGCAGCAATTCTTGCTGCGTAATCTATTACTTCTTCTGGTATTTCTTTACCAGAAGATTTTATTATTGTATGAGAACCTGGGATCTCATGTGTATGAAGCCATATATCAGCCTGTGTAGCTGATCTTGTTAATTCATCGTTTTGTTTATTATTTTTCCCAACTAGTATTTCAAAGCCTTTGTAATTAAATTTCCTAAAGGTTGTTTTTACTTTTCTTTCCCTTTTAGATTTTTTGTTTTCACTTATCAGTCCTATATTTTTCATTTCTTCTTTTATCTCTATTAAAGTTTCAATTTCTTCTGCGGAAGAGATTGTTTCAAATAACTGATTGTAATATTCGAGTTCGTTATTCACTTTTTTTATTCTTTTTTTAGCATGTTCGACTCTTGATTTTGTTCTTTTTATATTTTTATACAGTTTTTCCAGGTTTTGCGTAGGGGATAAAAGTGGCTCTATTTCGATTGTGACTTCCTCACCAGTATTCCAATCGGTTACTGTAAAGTATCTTTCACCTTTTTTTATTTTGTAGAGATAAGTTTGAAGAAGTTCTCCCTTTTTTTCTAAGTCCGTTAGACTTTTTTCTTCATTTAAATCTTGTAATATTTGTTCTTTGGCTTTTTCTAATCTGTCAATTTCACTTTTTACCCTTTTTCCCAAATCCCTTTTTATTTCCAATAATCGTGATTGATTAGCCCTTTCTTGGAAGACTTTGAGCAATGCCTCTGATGGTTTTAATTCCTCATATTTAAAATTATTCGGAGTTATTGCGGAGAAATCATATGTGTTTGCCTCATTGAAGTAGAAAAGATAAGGCTTTTTGAGGTCTTGTACAGCTCTTTGGATACCTATTTCTTGCAAAAAAGCTATTGATTTTTTAGAAAACCCCATCAATCTATCATAATCAATATTTTCAATGTTTTCTATATTTTCTTCCAATATATTTGTTTGAGAATCATCGTAGTAAGGCAGGTATTTAACTCCTGGAATTATAGGTCTAAATTCTTCATAAACCCTTTTTAAAGATTCTTCTACTTTATTATCTTCGTTAACGAGTATTAAGTTAGAATTTCTTCCCATTAATTCGAAAAATAGCTTATATTCTCTCATTGCAGAAGTTTCTTGATCGTAACTTTCAATTTCAAAGTAACCTATCCTGTCTAAACCTAACTGTTCAACATCTACCACTCTTCCGTTTCTTGTCTTTTTTCGTAAAAACTGTGCAAAGTTCGCTGGTTGTATGGGTACGTTTGGTTTTTGAGAAAGTAAAATAACATAGGAAGGGCTTATTAAAGAAAGAAGCACAAAACTTTGAGAAAATTGTATTAACACTTGGGATTTGATAGGTTGATAAATATTTTTAATTCTATCTCCCAAAATGTTGTTTTTTATTTCTTTTAAAACTTTATGCAATACCAAACCATCAAAAGGCAAATAAACCACCTCTTTTATAATGAAAATATAGAGCCCATTAAGAACACAAAAGAGGCAAAAGGATTTCTGCCTCTTTTGTGTTTTGTACAAATTTTATGAAATTAAAATTCTACGCCGCTGAGCCTTTCTTTCCTTTATCCATAAAACCAACTATCAAAGAAATAATACCAACGATGATGTCTATCCAAGCATGCCAGTTTGGCATGGTTGCAACACTAAAACCTGCAATAGCCATTAGCACAAGGTAAATTCCAACGACTATCAACCATGTTTTAGACATAATACCCCCTCCTTTGTACTTAACTTTAGACAAAATTAGACGATAGACTAAGTGAAACACTGCTGAAAAAAGTTGAACAAATTTATCGGCTTAAACACTATTGATATGATAGAAAATATATATTACGAATATTATAACTTTAGAATAATTTTTGTTTAACTAGGAAATTATTATACTATAGCAGTTTACTAATTTGTGATATAATATCGAAAGTAAGAATTATTGAAAGTCAAAATAAACGTTAAAATTCCCACTCATTATAGCTAGGAGGTTCACATTTGAAAAAAAACACTAAAGTTCGATTATTGTTATTATTACTCATCTTGTCTGGGATTTATTCTTTGGCCTTTGCTGATATCCTAATTTTAAATTCATATAATCCGGGTTTGTCATGGTCAGATAGGGAATTAGAAGGTATATATTCAATTTTAGAAGATGAAGAAAGTATAAATATATATGTTGAATATCTTGATAGCAAAAGGTTTGGCGATGATAATAGTTTAAACATATTCAAAGAGTACTTTGAAAAAAAATTTAGTAATTTTACTTTTGATGTCGTTATCGCTCTGGATAATAACGCCTTTGATTTTGTTTTATCAAATTATGAATCACTTTTTTTGGGAACCCCTATAGTGCATGCCGGGATCAATTACTATCAAGAGTACGATTTGAGTAAATTGAACTTTGTAAGTGGGATTGTAGAGATTCATGATATAAAAGAAACCTTAGAATTAGCTCTAAATCTTCATCCAACCACAGAGAATGTTTATGTAATTGTTGATAATCAGACCAAAACTGGAGAACTTTTTAAGCAAGAAGTGGAAAATAACGTAATACCTCAATTTGAGGGTATCAATTTTATCTTTCTTACCGATTCATTGGATCAAATAAAACAAGAGCTAGATACACCATTACAAAACTCAATTGTACTCCTTTTGGCTTTTAGTAAAGATATTTATGGAAATTTTTATGATTACATACAAGTAGAACAATATATGGGACAATTTGATAAGCTTCCCATTTATACTACCTCAAGCGTTTATATGGGCAACAACGTTGTAGGAGGTAAAATTACCAGTGCATACGATCAAGGACGTAAAGCTGGAGAAATAGCAATAGACTTATTAAACGGAATTAATATTAAAGAGTTACCAAGAACTTACTTCCCTGATAATAAATACGTTTTTAACTTTCTTCAGTTGGAAAGATTTGGTATTTCAATCAATAGACTACCAGCAGATTCAATAATCCAGAATAAACCGCCCTCTTTTTATGAGAATTACCCCATAATTTTTTGGATGATAATAATTCTAGTACCTTTTTCTATTCTATTCATATATGTGCTACGAGAAGAAAATTTAAAACTTCACTCTCTTTTGAATGAATTAAATGAGGCAAAGGACGAGGCTCAAAGTTACAATGAAGAACTTACCGCAGCAAATGAACAATTAACTTCCTACAACGAAGAGTTAATATCACAAAATGAAGAAATAGAGAGTAATTATCAAGAAATAGAACAACTGAATAATAAAATAATTCATCTGTTGGAAATTATCTCTGAAGTAGGAGATGAAAAGGTAAAAGTAGAAGATTTTTTTCAAAAATTTTTAAATACTTTAATCGTAGAAATTCCCCAAGCTGATTATGGTAGTGTTTCTATAATAGAGGGAGATAGTTGGAGATTTTTAACTACGTGGGGTCATGATATTATTGGTTTAAAAAGTTTAAATCTTAAAAAAAGTTATGCTTTTATTGCTGAAGAATCGATGGTACTTGATAACGTACTTTCATTGGATGAAGAAAAGATGCCTAAAGATGTAGCCAATTTAATGTACAAATTTACCAAACCAATAAAATCCTCTCTACTGAAAACAATAAAAATAGACGAAGATAGATATTTGAATATTTCCCTTGATATTAAAAAAGGTAGCGATGAGAATTTTTCCGAAGAATCGGTAAGATTTTTTGATTCGTTGCTAAATGTGGCGAAAATGTTTTTTGTTAACAGATTAAAAACGCAAGAGGTAAAAAATGCTTATGCAACCTTTGCAAGCAAACTTTCTATATTGGCAGAATCACACGATGAGAACAGTAAAAAACACATTTACCGTGTAAGTGAATTATCTGCATTTTTTGCTGAAAAATTGGGTTTACCCAAAGAACATGTTGAAAGAATAAGAGATTTTTCTCCTCTTCACGATGTCGGAAAACTTTTTGTTCCTGCCGAGATACTTAATAAACCGGGTAAACTAAACGAAAAAGAATGGGAAGAAATAAAGAAACATCCGCTATATGCGGATAATTTGTTGGATGGTTCATATTTTGAAACAGCTAGAAAAATTGCCCTTTACCATCACGAACATTACGATGGCTCTGGGTATCCTTTTAGATTAAGGGGTGAACAGATCCCCATTGAAGCCCAGATCGTTGGTTTAGTAGATGTATACGATGCATTAAGATCAAAAAGGAGTTATAAAGCAGCTTTTTCGCATAGGAAAGCAATTGACATATTGTTACACGGGGATAACAGGACAAAACCAGATCATTTTAACCAAAAATTGCTAGAAATATTGAAAAGGTACGAAAAAGAAATAGAGGAAATGTATAAAAAATACGAAGAATAGAAAATGATTTTTAATCGGAGGTGCTAAAATGGAAAATTCAAAAATCGACTCAAAAACAAAAAAACATTTATTGAATTTCCAAAAGAATGAGATAACGGAACATATGATTTATAAAAGGTTAGCTGAATCTACTAAAGATCCTAAAAATAAAAAAGTCTTAGAAAACATAGCGAACGAAGAATTAAAACACCACGATTTTTGGAAAAGTTATACAAACGAAGATGTGAAACCAAATTACATAATAGTTATGTTCTATTTCATTCTTTCTAAAATACTTGGATTAACCTTCAGTTTGAAGCTTATGGAAAATGGTGAAGAAAGGGCTCAGATCTCCTACGAAGATGTTTCCAGTGTAGTTCCAGAAGCAAAACAGATTGAAGCAGAAGAAGATAAGCATGAACAGGAACTTTTAGGAATGATAGAAGAAGAAAGATTGAATTACGTGGGATCGATTGTGTTGGGCTTAAACGATGCGTTGGTTGAATTGACAGGTGCATTAGCAGGTTTGACCTTTGCCCTTCAAAACGGAATAATAATAGCTACATCTGGACTAATAACGGGGATAGCTGCATCATTGTCAATGGCGGCATCCGAGTATCTATCAAAAAGAGCTGAAAACGATGAAAGAGCATTAAAGTCTGCATCTTACACCGGGATCGCATATATAATTACAGTGTTTTTTTTAATTCTTCCTTACTTGTTAATGCCAAATAAATATTTTTTAAGTTTAGTTATAACTTTAATAATAGCTGTTATAATAATATTGGTTTTCAATTTTTATATTTCTGTGGCTAAAGATCTAAACTTCAAAAGTAGATTTCTTGAAATGGCAGGGATAAGTTTAGGTGTTGCAGGATTAACCTTTTTTATAGGGTTCATCGTTAGAATCACGTTGGGCGTTTCAATTTAACCTGATACATATTTTAAAGGGGGAGTTCGCATTGAAAAGAATCAGCACCAAGATTATTTTATCTTCTACGTTGCTAGTGATAGTGGTGGTAACCGTTATTAGTATCGTATCAATTTTCAGATCCACTTCTCTTTTAGAAGAATATTCACTAAGCGGAGTAGAAAATTTAACTGCGAGCGTTGCATCTGATCTAGGTTCACAAATAAGTATTATTGAAATAGTGGTGGATAATTATAGCGATTCTGCCTTTTTAGGATTTGATCCTTTTATAGCGAGTTTTTCAAATGCTGAAGTGATAAAGTTTTTAGATAGAGCTAAGGATGTACCCAAAAATTTTTCCCAAAAAATAGAAGGTAATGCAACCTCCTTCATCGTTTTCAATCCTGATATGTTAAGCACAAAAGAATTGTATTCTCTTTACTACATTGAAAACGAAGTTAAGAGTTTAGAAAATGAATATCTAAAATTAGATGATACTTTTAACCCCGAAAATAAAAAATATCAATGGTTTTTCGAAGCAAGAGACAAAAGTGAAGGTGTTTGGACCGATATATACTTTGATGAATATTTACAAGCAAACGTAATTACTTATTCTGTTCCTTATTTTGATCCAGAAGATGGAACTTTTGTTGGCGTTGCAGGGATGAGTTTTCCTTTGGAATATTTTGCCAATCTTATTCAAAAAGATTTAGGATACGAAAATGCATATGCGTACTTAGTGGATGATAATTTAAATGTAATTTCCCATCCTCTTTATGAATCTGGAAAGAATATAGAAGATGAAATAGTGGATTACTTAGAAACCATAAACTCAAATACAGAAGGGACTTTTGTAGAAAGATTAAATGGTGAAGAGTTTTTAACAAGTTATTCCAAGCTATCCAATGACTGGATTTTGTTCCTAAATTTACCTCAGAGTGAAATATACAGTGAAATAAATAGTTTAACGCTTCTTATAATCCTAATAACTGTTGTGGGAGTTGTTATAGCTATTGTAGTAGCATATTTTGTTGGGAAAGGTATATCTAAACCGATAAAAGATTTTTCAAACGTTTTATTAAAATTTGGAGAAGGGAATCTAGATGTAGAATTCAAAAGTAAGTCCAAAGACGAAGTGGGAGAAATGGCTAAATCATTTAGCAAGATGCGAGATAACTTAAAAGAAACGATTGAAAGCATAAAAGATGTATCTTATAAAGTCGAAACATCTTCAAAAGAATTAAAAGAAGACTCGCAAAGATTCAAAAAGTCAGGAGAAGAAGGTCTAGAAAAAGCAAAAAATATAGAGTTAATTTCAGAAGATAGTGCCTCATCTGTTGAAGAGATCACCTCGGGGATTGAAGAAATTGCCTCTTCAGCACAAAGTTTATCTTCGGCTGCACAAGAGTTATCTAATTCAGCTGAAACGACACAAAACCAAGCCAATATAGGAATGGAAAGTATTCACAATATAGTAAAGAAGATAGAAGTTGGTGTAGAGCAATCCAAAGAAGCAGAAGAAAATGTTTCAAAACTTTTGGAAAAAGCAGAAAATATTGAAAATATTATTCAAACTATAAATTCCATCACCGAACAGACGAACCTGTTAGCACTGAACGCAGCGATAGAAGCAGCAAGAGCAGGAGAAGCGGGAAGGGGATTCGCCGTTGTAGCAGATGAAATAAGAAAATTAGCAGAAGAAAGTGGTAAGGCAACGGATGAAATCGCCAACATTTTAGAGGACCTAAAAAAAGGAACAAACAACGTCAACGATGTAACCAACAAAACCGTAAATACTATCGCAGAAATAAACGAGGAAGCCAACAAGGTTCGAGAACAATTTGAAGGCATATTAGGTGAGATAAACGGCATGATTTCAGGTGTGGAAAACGTAACTGCTAGTTCGCAAGAACAAAGTGCAAGTACGCAAGAAATGAGTTCTTCAATGGAAAGAATAGCGAGAACGGTAAATGAAACTAGCGAAAAAATTAAAGAAATTAAGATGCTGATGCAAAGTCAATCTGAAAACGCTGGCTCACTCAATGAAAGAGCCCAAGAATTAGAACAACTTTCTCAAAACCTCAATTCAGCCATTTCAAAATTCAAAATGAGTGTTGAATAACAGGGAGGAAATAAAATAAAGAAGTTATCAATTATCTTCGCCTTTTTGATTTTAATTGCTTTAGTTACCTTTGGAGAAACAACGATAAGGATAAAAAGTCCTTTAGATGTTTATACCGAAATCTATGAAACAGTGCCTTTTTATCGCTTTGTAAACTCCACTGAAGGAATAGGACAAGATTATATCAAAGAACTATTTTCAACGACATTAGAATCTACGAATACAAACATTCAAAATTTTTTAAATGCCCCGATGGTATTTTATTTGGAAAAAGACTATTCGTTCGGCGAATTATTTAATCCGAACTATTTTAACCTTCTATCTGATATGATAGTTAATTCGGAAAGTATCGCCATATACTCTACCGAATATGAAGTGTTCAATGAAATTTTTACAAAGATCTTTGGTGCTAATAAGATAAGCAATGAACTATACACCTTAGAAGAAAGGAATTTTGCTGTTCAAAAAAATGAAGAGGGTATCTTTTTGAACATGGAACCTACAACCTTTGATGATAATTCAAAGGGTTTAGTATCAGGCTCGCTGGAAAATATTTTAAATGAAAATAAACATTGGGATTTTTACGTTACCGTTGATTCTAGAACCTTAAAGGCAACATTTGAGTCTAAAGATTATAGAGGGGTCCGAAAAAATTTTGATTTGGCAATTTTGGAAAACAAAAAATTGTTTGGAGAAGTTTTGAATATAGAAAAGTTGGATAAAACCAATTTCCAAGCATACTTCAAAAATTTTTTAACGCCTTTGGACGATGAAAGTAAAAATGTTATAGGATTTATAGCCAATAGTATCAAAGAAGATGAGTTTTTAGCTATTAGTTCACAAAATATTAGTAATAACGAGCTGAACTTATTCTTTGAAGCATCAATTGATACTTCAAAACTGAAAGAATTTGCAGAAGAAAGAAATATAGAAGAGGGAAAAGTTGGAACCTACAATTATTATCTTTGGTCTAATCAAAGTATGGAAAACCAAATTTACCTTTATTTTGTAGAAGATGAATTCATATTCTCAAACGTTTTACCCAATAGGATGAATGTGTATTTAACGGAAATACCTCGATTTAAAAATGCAAAATTTTATGTAGAAATTGAAAGAAAAGAAGGTCTCGATAATCTATTAATCTTAGATATTTCAAATTACTTATCAGAGAATTTTTATGGTTCTTTAGATAGCTGGATAATAAAAGAAGAATACGATAATGATGGAATATATACAGTAGAAATGAAAATTAGATAAAAATTATAGTTTAGAAAGTTTGATTCGAAAGGAGTGCATTCTTTATGCTTTTTGGACTGATAGACAAGAATAAAAGTTTGCTTAAAAAATATTCAAAGATCGCAAATAAAATAAACGAATTAGAAGAAAGTATGAAATCTCTCAGCGACACTGAATTATCTGGAAAGACTCCGGAATTTAAAAACAGGTTAAAACAAGGTGAGAGTTTGGACGATATCTTACCTGAAGCCTTTGCTGTTGTAAGAGAAGCCTCACGAAGAACGGTAGGAATGAGGCATTTCGATGTACAGTTAATGGGAGGTATCGCTTTACATGAGGGTAAGATAACCGAGATGAAAACTGGGGAAGGAAAGACTTTAGTTGCAACCCTTCCAATTTATCTAAATGCCTTAACAGGAAAAAATGTTCATTTGGCTACCCATAATGACTATTTGGCTAAAAGAGATGCAAATTGGATGGGACCGGTTTATGAGTACCTTGGATTGAGCGTAGGGTACATTCAAGCCAATATGGACAAAGAAGACAGAAAAAAAGCTTATCAAGCTGATATAACTTACGGTACTGCTAATGAATTTGGATTTGATTATTTAAGGGACAATTTAGTTTACGAAATGAGCGACAAAGTACAAAGAGGACATTACTTTACAATAGTTGATGAAGCTGATTCTATTTTGATAGATGAAGCGAGAACACCTTTAATCATTTCCGGACCTTCAGATACTCCTTCTGAACTTTACAGAAGATTTGCGTCTTTGGCTAAGAGATTCATAGTTGAAAAAGATTACACTATAGATGAAAAACAAAAGACTTTAGCGTTAACAGAAGAAGGGATAAGCAAAGCAGAAAAGTTATTATCTGTCGATAATTTATATGATCCAAGCAATATTAAGTATTTGTTCCACCTCTTGAACGCCTTAAAGGCGATAAATTTTTTCAAAAAAGATAAAGATTATATCATTAGCAATGGAGAAGTTGTTATCGTTGATGAATTTACCGGAAGATTATTACCTGGAAGAAGGTATTCGGAAGGATTGCACCAGGCTATAGAAGCAAAAGAAGGAGTAAAAATTAAAGAAGAAAGCGTAACTTTTGCTACAATAACTTTCCAAAATTATTTTAGGATGTATGAAAAATTATCTGGTATGACCGGAACTGCAAAAACTGAGGAAGACGAGTTCAAAGCGATATACAACACAGAAGTTGTTGTTATTCCTACCAACAAACCTGTTATTAGAGAAGATAGAAATGATTTAATTTTTAAAACCGAAAAAGAGAAATATCAATCAATAATTGATGAAATAGTAAAGCGTAATCAAAAAGGGCAACCAGTATTGGTGGGAACAACGTCCATAGAAAACAGCGAAACCATAAGTGAGATACTAAAAAAAAGAGGAATAAAACATGAAGTTTTGAACGCAAAATACCACGAAAGGGAAGCAGAAATTATCGCTCAGGCAGGAGAAAAAAATGCCGTTACCATAGCCACGAATATGGCGGGTAGAGGAACCGATATTAAATTGGGAGAAGGAGTTAAAGAACTTGGCGGCCTTTTTGTTTTAGGTACTGAAAGGCATGAAAGCAGAAGAATAGATAACCAACTAATAGGTAGATCTGGTAGGCAAGGGGATCCTGGTGAATCAAGATTTATTATCTCTTTTGAAGATAATGTTTTAAGATTGTTCGGTGGGGAAAGAATGAAAAACATGATGAATGCTTTAAAAATAGAAGAAGGACAACCCATAGAACATAAAATGCTTAGTAAAGTTATTCGAGATGCCCAAAAAAAAATAGAAGGGATACACTTTTCGATAAGAAAAAGATTGTACGAATTTGACTCTGTAATGGACAAACAAAGATCTGTAATATACAATCATAGGGATTGGATACTCGAGCAAGGCAATTATGATGATCATATAAAAGAAATCTTTAGGGATGTTGTGGAAAGAATTGTGGAATCCTCGTGGGATGAAGTGGAAGAAAAATACGATAAAAGTAGTATTTCAGAAAAGTTGAAACAATATTTGATAATTTCTGAAATAAAGGGAAACACGCGTGAGGAAATAGAAAATGAAATTTTTGATCTACTTTGGAAGAGATATCAATACAAAAAAGAGGAGTTTGGAGAAGATTTTAACAAAGTTGCAAAATTTGTGATGTTAAGAATAATAGATGAAAAATGGAGGTACCATTTAGATTCTATTGAAGCGTTAAAGGAAGCTGTGGGATTAAGATCCTATGGCCAAAAAGACCCTGTTATGGAATTTAAAAAAGAATCGTACCTACTTTTTGATCAAATGGTTGACAGTATATACGACGAAATAGTCAATTATCTAATGAGAATAGCAAGGGTCGTTCCAGAAAAAGAAGAAAGGGAAGCAAAAAAAATATATGCCAGTTTGAACTTTGTACATAACAACGTATCAGCGGTTGATGAATCAAACAATGGTGAAGGATCTAAAAATAAAAATACGGCTAAGCAATCCAACAAAATTAAAAAAAGGTATAAAGTTAAGAGATAATAATTGAAGCCATTTTTAAGAGGTGATTCGATGATAGAATACGAAACGAAAGTCAAAATAGATGAGTTGAAAGAAAATTTTGAAGATTTAAAAGGAATTTTTGGTATAGAAGAAGCAGAAGAAGAAGTTAAAAAACTTGACAAAGAAATGATGGAACCAAACTTTTGGAATGATCAAAATAGAGCCAAAAAGATCTCCAAAATCGCACAAAATTTAAAAGATGAAATAGATGAATTTAAAAAATTGCAGAGCGATTTTGAAGAATTGGAAATAGCGGTTGAATTATCAGAGGATGATCCATCAATGAACGCTCAAGTTGAAGCAATTTTAAAAGGTATTGAAAAAAAGATAGGTTCTTTTCGTCTAAGGATGTTATTATCCGAAGAATATGATGATGCAAACGCCTTTCTTAGTCTACATCCTGGTGCGGGAGGAACAGAATCACAGGATTGGGCATCTATGTTATTGAGAATGTACACTCGATGGGCAGATAAAAATAATTATGACATTGAAACGATAGATTTTCAAGAAGGAGACGAGGCTGGAATAAAAAGTGCCACCATCAAAATTTCAGGTCCCTATGCATACGGTAAATTAAAGTATGAAAGTGGTGTACATAGATTAGTTAGAATTTCTCCATTTGACGCTAATGGAAGAAGACACACTTCTTTCGCGTCAATATCCGTGATGCCTGAATTTGATGAAAATGTTGAGATAGAAATAAATCCAGACGATTTGAAAATAGATACTTATAGATCCAGTGGAGCAGGTGGCCAACATGTTAATAAAACAGATTCAGCAGTTAGAATTACTCATTTACCTACAGGCATAGTGGTAGCGGTGCAAAACGAGCGCTCACAACACAAAAACAAAGCCACCGCTTTAAAAATTCTAAGGGCAAAGTTATACGAGATAGAACACCAAAAAAATTTAGAAGAAAAACTAAAATTACGTGGAGAAGTAAAAGACATTTCCTGGGGTAATCAGATTAGATCATATGTTTTGTATCCATATACTTTGGTTAAAGACCTAAGAACAGAGTATGAAACCTCTAACGCTCAAGCCGTATTAGATGGGGAAATAGATGAATTCATAGAAGAAGAACTGTTATTCTTTGCAAAATATAAGTAAAAAAATTAACTTGCTTTTCCGCGAAAGAGGTGTATAATAATAGTAAGAAAATACAATGATTTTCATAAAAGTGTAATGGTTGAGGAAATCTTATCCTATTTGATAACTAAAAAAGACGGCATTTATGTGGATTGTACTGCTGGTGAAGGCGGACATATAAAAGCTATTTTAGAATTCACAAATAACAAAGCTAAAATAATTGGAGTAGATGTGGACTATGAGGTATTGGAGATAGCAGAACAAAGATTAAAAGACTTTTCGGATAATGTGGTATTGATTAAATCTTCTTATAAAGACATAGATATGGTCTTAAGGGGATTAGATATTGATAAAGTTGATGGTTTTTTAATGGATTTAGGTGTATCTACGTTTCAACTAAAAGGCGAAAATAGAGGGTTTACTTTTACTAAAGACGAACCTTTAGACATGAGAATGGATGTCCAAGCAAAGAAGAATGCAGCTTACATAGTCAATAATTATTCACAAGAAGAGCTCAGACGTATTATCTTTGAGTATGGAGAAGAAAAAAGGTTTGCTCACAGTATTTCAAAAAGCATTATAAAAAGCAGGCCTATAAACACCACACAAGAGTTAGTGAACGCTATAAGGAAAGGGTTACCTAGTTCAGTAACACACGACAGGCGCAGACATTTTGCCACAAAAACTTTTCAAGCTCTGAGAATAGAAGTTAATGAAGAATTAAAAAACATCGAAGAAACCCTTGCTAAATTTGAAAGTTTTTTAACTACAGGAGCAAGAGTAGCGGTAATAAGTTTTCATTCACTGGAAGACAGGATCGTTAAAGATTTTTTCAAAAATAATGAAAGATATGATTTCCTCACTCCCAAACCTATTTTACCTACGCAAGAAGAAATAAAATATAATCCAAGAAGTAGAAGTGCCAAATTGAGGGTAGCCGAGTATGTAGGGGTGTAAAGAATGACAAGAGTTAGGGGGAGTTTCTATGGAAAGAAGCGTGTTCGGTAAAAGTAAAGGAATAGAAAAAACTAAATCTAAAGTTAAGTCTCTCGATATTGCTACAATCGTTTTAGTTTTCTTAGCCTTTTTAACCGTTAGCATTTGGCTTACTATCTTTCTTAACTTTGGTAAAAATATTGAGAATTATAAATCCATAATAGTCCAATCTCAGATGGAGCTTAATAATATGGAATCAAAAGTATCTGCCTTAGATAGCGAAATAGACAGATACATAGGGATCTTAAATATTGTGGGGAAATAATTCAACTATGAAACACAAATGGTTAATTTTCACCTTCCTTTTTCTTTCAGGATATATTTTTCTTATCACCATCACCTTTGTGTATAATAACTCTTTGGAAAAGGACTTTAACGAACTCTCAACTTCTTTAGAAAATAATAAATACTCAGAACTTGTTGATTCCAAAGGAAATATGATTGTATATAACCAAGAAAAATACGAAGCTTGGGTAGATTTAGGTTTTATGAAATCACGAAACGATTTTAAAAAAAACAAATATTTGTTGAATCAAAGGTTTAGTGACAACGAAATAGAAAACATTAAGTTTTTAAAATGGGGAAGTTATGATACTTATGAAGAGGCTTATATAGATCTTGGAATTTTAAACAAATACGCGAGGATATATCCTGTCACTCACCGCGTTTACAATGAATTATTTTCTCTTGATCTACTAATCGGAAAAACTGATAGAACCACCTATGGAATCGAACCTTTTTTATTAGAGAATGGAATTTTAGATAGTCAAAAAACAGTCAGTTTAAGTATAGATTTGAAAATGCAGCAAATAGCATATGAAGAACTTCAAAATACCGTAAAAAAAGAATCCGCGGAAGGCGGAATTGTCGTAGTTATGGAAAGCAAGACCGGTAAAATTAAAGCCAGTGTTTCACTCTATCCTTGGAATATTGCTTATATGGGATATATAGAACCAGGGTCCACACTTAAACCGTTATTAATTTCTACTGCCCTAGATGAACATATAATAAATCCTAACGATAAATTTTATTCTGGCTACGAGTATTATCCTACAGGTAAAAAAAATTTCAAGGTAACCGAATCCCAAGGTTATGGCATGGGAGAAGTTAGACTTAAGGAAACTCTAACTTATTCCTCAAATATAGCGATCGCTCAGATTATGGAAAAAATACTTGAAGATTTTTCTAATCAATGGTTCTACCAAAAACTTTTAACCTATGGTTTCGGGAAAAAAACAGGAATAGAATTCAAAGGTGAAATCAACGGGGTAGTCCCTTATCCGGATGATTGGTATGAAATAACTCCTTTTCAGATTGCTCTGGGTCAGGGAATAGGGATCACACCAATACAGTTAATATCTGCTTTTAACGTGATTCCGAATGATGGGAAGTATGTAAAGCCCACTTTTTTAGAAGTAAAAGAAATCTCAGAAAGGCAAGTGATATCTGAACCTATCGCTAAAATGGTAAAAGAGTGGTTAAGTTATACAGTCATAGAAGGAACTGCTCGAAAAGCTTATAAGGAAGGGTTGAAAATCGGCGGAAAAACTGGCACCGCCCAAAAGGCAGAAAGTGGTTTAGGATATGTTGAAGGTAGTTATTATTCGTTGTATGTTGGCTTTTATCCCGTTGTTGATCCTATATATACTGCTGTAGTTATAATCGATAATCCTAAAGAAGAATTTTATGGTGGAGAAGTTGCGGCTCCTGTGTTAACTAATATTTTTTATAGATATGCTACAGAAAAAGAAAGTATCGCACCCCAAGATCAAAAAGTTTTTTATAAAGATATTATGCCAGATTTGATTGGTCATCCTATATCTGAAGCTTACAATATTTTGTTAAACTTAGGAATAGAAGAAAAAAACGTAATAATCACTGGTAATGGGGACACCGTTTTTTCACAATCTGTTCCCCCGTATAATTATCTAAACGATTCCGAAATCATTCAACTTCACACAATCGATTGAAGGAGAGTTGACTTTGCAAAAAATATTAATTTTGGGAAATTCAACTATACAAAAAAGAATCAGAATCGAAGAAATTATCGAAAAATTCCCAAATGCTGAAATAGTTACGTTATCGCCAGAAAATTATGTAGATGAAGAGATCAACAATATTTTCACCATGGGAAGTATCTTTTCCAAAGACAGAATTATAGTAATTTCAGATTTTGATTCTTTTAAAATCCTATATCAAGAAAAGATCTCCACTTTACTGAAGCATTATGATAATGCTGTCAAAGGTATTCTCATTTTGGATAGTCAAAAGGAAAATAAATATCTAAAAGAAATAAATTTCGATAGAAAAATAGAGGCGATGATTCCTCCCCTTTGGAAAGATGAATTGTGGATAGAAATGGTTAAGGATTTAGCAAGCAAGTTACACAAACAATTAAGTAACGAAACAGCCGAGAAAATAATACAATTTGTTGGGAAAAATGAGGATTTGTTGTATGAGGAAATTAAGAAACTTTCCATATATTCCAATATGGAAATTATATCTATAAAAGATGTTGAAGATGTTTCTACTTATTTTTCTACTGCTAGTTATGAAGAACTTTGCTATGATTTAATAACAAAGAAATTATCAAATTCACTAATAAAGCTGCATTCTATTGTAAAATCTTCTTCATTCTCCCCAATTGCCCTAGCAAATTATTTATATAAGTACTTTTTGGATCTATATTCGGTAATATTAAATAGCGAAAGAAAGGCCAATTACAATTGGTCTGAAGTCATGAAAATCAGCAAAGATAGCATGGTTTCACTACAACGAGTAGCTTCCTTTTTAGGATTCAATTTTAAAACCGACAAAGTAAAAAAAATCAACGTTGAGAAACTCTACTCCCCTACTTCTATAGAAAAAATAATAATAGATATAGAAGAATTGGATAGATCCTTAAAAACAGGTGGTGAACCAAAAGTACTCTTCCCAAAATTATTTGAAGAAATATGTTCGGCGTAACTATTATTAACTCTTATCTACAATACCACTTATGGATTGGGGTATTTTTATCAGGAACGTAGTCCCTTTGCCTATTTTTGATTTTACCTCTACACTTCCTTTGAGCATTTTAAGATTCTTTTTTACAATCGCTAGACCTAATCCACTTCCAGGTTTATCTTTAGAAACTCTAAAAAATGGCCTAAATATGTCTTTTAATTTATCTTCTGGAATCCCAGGTCCCGTATCTTTTACCTCGATTAGAAAATGTTTTGTATGACTTTCGTAACCTACACGGATATCTATTGAACCTTCTGTGGTGTATTTCATTGCGTTCCCTATTACGTTTACGAGGACCTGATTTAATTTAGTTTCATCTGTTTCAATATCTACTGGCATGTCAAGGGGAAAATCGAGGTTTATTTCAACATCAGGGGAAGCTGTTGGCTCTAACATTGATAAAACCTGATATAATAACTTTTTTAAATTTAATTTTTCTAAATTCAATCTCTTCTCTTTGTTCAATTTGTTGAAAGTTGAAATATCGTCTAAGAGTGAGTTCATGTGTTTAGTAGAAAATAGTATCTTTCTTATGATACTTCTTATCTCATCTTTATTTAAATCCTCATTGTTCAATATTGTTTCGGCAAATCCTATAATTGAAGTCAAAGGTGTTCTTAATTCATGACTAATAAAACTCAAATAATTAGAATTTGTCTCTACTGTTTCTTTTTCTGAATCCCGTAGGATTTTCAAAGTTAAAAATATAGATGCTAAATTGCTGAACATTCTAAGCATTTTTTTTGAATTATCATCAAAAGAGTCAACATGGTAGCTGTCAATATATATATGCCCAATTACATTGTCTTTATTTTTTAAAGCTGAAATCAAAGTCACCATTTGATTAGTTTCTTTATGTAATTTTTTGCTGATTTTGTACAAATCGGTTTCAGGGGAATTGTAATTCAAAATATTCTGAACCTCTATTAAATCTTTATCCATATGATTACTTACATATGATTCGTTGAAGGGAACAACCATTTCTTTAATTAAATCTTCATCGTAACCAATTCCAACTATGGCTTCATATAATGCGCCCTTAATTAGCCAAATAGAGCCGTATTCAGCTTCTGGTATGATCTTTATAGCAATTTTTAACAGCTTTGTTAGAAAATCTTTTTCACTTTCGTCCCAATTTATTCCTTGAAAAAGATCCACCATTTCTTGAAAAGTTTCCATAAAAAATCCCTTTTCTACTTCTTTTTGCATTTTAGTATGATCCCCCCATTAATTTTGTAAACCTTCTGTCACTTCTATTGTATCACAAATTAAACAAATGAAGTATTAATTATTAAAAAATAACAATATCGTATAAACTTTAAAAATAATTTAAAAAAAGCGAACGTTTAACGTTCGCCTTTTTAAAATATGGCGGGGACGACGGGACTCGAACCCGCGATCACCGGTGTGACAGACCGGCATGATAACCAGCTTCACTACGTCCCCATCTTCTACTTAATTATTTTATCACAAATCTTTCATTTTGTAAAGTCCCTACAGAGCCCCATGTTAGTTGACATTTTTGAAATTATATAGTAGAATAAAAAAGGAGGGCCTAAAGAATCTCGTGCACGTAATGGTGCTTGGCACTTTAATAGTGCGAAATTCCACATAAAGTCGGATATTATATTTTTTTGATAATCAGGCCCTCCATTTTTGACCCCAAAAGCGGGGTTTTTTGTATGTATTGTCAATAACGAAGTCAATTGCCGGTGTAGCTCAACGGTAGAGCGGCTCATTCGTAATGAGTAGGTTGGGGGTTCAAATCCCTTCACCGGCTCCATAATATTCTTTGGTATTTTAAGCGTCTTAAGACGCTGTTTTGTTTTTATAGGCGTTATTAGAGTTAATTTGGGAAGGAGAAGAAGAAATGATACTTCAAGATTTTGAGAAAAAAATATTTAAATTCATAAAAGACTACAAAATTTTTAACAAATATGATAAAATTCTATTAGGAGTTTCCGGTGGGAAAGATTCAATGTCTTTGCTTCATGTGATGTCAAAATTATCGAAAACTATGGGATTTGAAATATCAGTAGCTCATTTAAACCATGGCATGAGAGAAGAAGCTGATAATGACGAAGCCTTTGTAAGACAAGCTTGTGAGAAACTAAATGTACTCTTTTTTTCTAAAAAAGTGGATGTTTTTACATACTCAAAAAAAAACAAGGTAGGTGTTGAAGTAGCTGGAAGAAATTTAAGGTATGAGTTTTTTTATGAAACGTTAAGAAGATTAAGTTATAATAAAATAGCAACCGCCCATCATATGGATGATTTATTTGAAACGATGTTTTACAGAATTTTACGGGGGACCGGAATATACGGATTAGGCGGCTTAATTCCTATAGAAGAAGAAATAACAAAACCAATGTTATGTGTCGACTTGGAAGAAATCAGAAATTATGTTACAATTAATAATATAGAGTATGTGGAAGATAAGTACAACTATTCTTTAGATTATGCTAGAAATAAAATAAGATATGAAATTACTCCTTTATTTAAGAAGATCAACCCAAGGTACAAAGAAAGTTTCTTTAGGCTTGCAAAAATCATATGGGGCTACAGGGAGGAAGTTAAAAGGAAATTTGAAGAAAGAAGTGAGATAAGTAAAGACTCGTTAAAATTAAAATTGGAAAATGACTTTTTCGATACCGAAATAATAAGAATTGCCTTTTTGAAGTTTGGTAAATACCCCCCAAATATGGAGGAAACTGCGAAAATTATTAAAATGCGCAACGGCGGAATAAGAAAGATAAATGCATTAACTATAGCGAAAAAAAAAGATACTCTATTTGTTAAAATCTAAAACAATTATATAATTGTGAAAAGAGGAGGTCCTGTCTTGCAAAACAAAAGAAACCAACCTAGAGTTTTTTTGCTATTATTAATATATATAACAATAGGTATTCTTATATATGTTGGAGTAAACAGCCTTATCGGTACTCAAAATGTTTCAAAAATAGAATATAGTGAATTAGTTCAAATGTTGGAAGATAAAAGAATTGTTTCTTTAGAAATAGAAGACTCTGGTTATGCTAGAGCAAGAGATCAAGCAGGGCTTTATTATGAGACATATGCCCCTAATCTTTTATCGGACCAGCAGTATGTTTATGGGCTTGCAAAC
Source organism: Petrotoga sp. SL27 (assembly GCF_002924605.1). Classification (NCBI taxonomy): domain Bacteria; kingdom Thermotogati; phylum Thermotogota; class Thermotogae; order Petrotogales; family Petrotogaceae; genus Petrotoga; species Petrotoga sp. SL27. Next base: position 55,715 of record NZ_JAIP01000012.1, read on the forward strand.
CAAGGAATAGAGATTAAATATACCAGGAGTTTGGGAAATAGTTGGTGGATTTCTATCTTAACGTTTCTTTTACCTGTTTTTTTACTTATTTTCCTCTTCACCTTTCTGTTTCGATCAAGCGGGGGCGGTGCAAATCAAGGTATGAATTTTATAAAAAGCCCCGCCAAAAAATATGACCCAAAAAAAAATCGCGCCACTTTTAACGATGTTGCTGGGGTCAAGGAAGCTAAAGAAGAATTAACAGATGTTGTGAAATTTTTGAAAGATCCTAAGATTTTTAACAGGCTTGGAGCTAGAATGCCAAAAGGGGTTCTTTTAGTAGGAGAACCAGGTACAGGAAAAACTTTACTCGCTAGAGCCGTGGCTGGCGAGGCAAATGTCCCATTTTTTTATATTAGTGGCTCAGATTTTGTTGAACTTTTTGTCGGGGTAGGTGCCGCAAGAGTTCGAGATCTTTTTAACCAAGCCAAGGCTAACGCACCTGCCATTATCTTTATTGACGAAATAGACGCCGTAGGTAGACAAAGGGGATCAGGCCTGGGAGGAGGTCACGATGAAAGGGAACAAACCCTTAATTCGATCTTAGTGGAAATGGATGGATTCGATCCAAGTATAGGAATAATAGTTATGGCAGCCACAAATAGGCCTGATGTTCTGGACAAAGCTTTGTTAAGACCCGGAAGATTCGATAAAAAAGTCGTGATTGATAGACCGGACGCCCAGGGGAGAAAAGAGATATTAAAGATCCACTTTAGAGGTAAGAAAATAGCACCAGATGTTGATTTAGATGTGTTAGCCAGGGCTACTCCTGGATTTGTTGGAGCAGATTTAGAAAATTTAGTCAATGAAGCGGCGCTTTTGGCAGCCAGAAACGGGGAAAAGTTCATTACAATGAAGGATTGCGAAGAAGCCATAGAGAGAGTTATAGTAGGTCCTGAGAGAAAAACGCGAGTACTTTCCGAACAGGAAAAAGAAGTCGTTGCATATCATGAACTAGGTCATGCTATTTTAGGAATATCTTTACCAAATGCTGATCCTGTACACAAAGTAACAATTATCCCCAGGGGCTACGCAACCTTGGGGTATACCTTACAGTTACCATCGGAAGATAGATATCTTATGAGTAAATCTGAAATACTCGATGATATCACAGTAATGTTAGCCGGTAGAGCTGCGGAAGAAATAATATTTGATGAAATAACCAGTGGAGCTGAGAATGATTTAAAGAGAGCTACAGAAATGGCTAGAAGGATGGTCGAAAGTTTTGGTATGAGCGAAAAAATTGGTCCTGTAGCTTGGGTTAGCGAAAGTGAGGAAACTTTTTTAGCACGTGAATTATTTAGAGAAAAAAACTACTCTGATGAAACTGCAAAAGAATTGGATTCTGAAATAAAACAAATAATTAACAAAAGTTATGAAAAGGCTAAATCTGTGTTGCTAAAGAACAAGGAAAAACTCGAACTTATTGCCCAATATCTTTTAAAAAAGGAAACTATCACAGGAAAAGAATTAAAAGAATTATTAAAAAAAGATGTTGATGACCTTGAAGAATATGTAGAAAGTTTTGGAGTATCTTCAACTCTGGAAGAAGAAAGGGTGGTAAATTATGAATACCTTCCTAGAGAAAATAATCCCATTGAAAGAAAAGGAATTTAATTATTCTTTTAAGGTAAGAGATGAAAGCTATTTATGGTCAGAAGATAAAGAAGTTATAAGTTTCCATGCTTTAAGCACCTCATCTCTTTTAGAAGAAATACATAAATGCAGTTACAATACTATAAAAGATCTATTGGAAGAGGATCAAATTTCTGTAGTTTCACACAGTTGCATAGATCATCTGTCACCTACACCTTATTCTTTTAAGGTATTCATAAAGTTAAAAATAACTGATGTAACCTATAACAAAGTACATTTTCAAGGAGAAGCATTTGATGAAACAAGCAAAATTGCAACTTTTGAATTGACCAGAAACATCATTTCTAAAAAGATTCTACGAAAAAATTTAAATCACAAAATGGAGAGCACCAATTTATCGGGACAAATTTCTGAGCGTTACACATATAAGGATGAGTCATTGTTGAATACATTAACAAAAAAATATCCCAAAGGGGGGAAAGAAAAGTGGCAAAAAGAAGTATTATGATAGTAGAAGACGATCCTGCGATCTCTGAAATGTTATCCTTGAACTTGACTAAAGAAGGGTACGAAGTAATAACGGCTGTGTCTGCAGATGAGGCCTTAAAGAAATTAGAGGAAAAAGATGCCGACTTTTTCATTGTAGATATCATGTTACCAGGTTCAATGGATGGATTTGATTTGATCAGAATCTTGAAATCCAGTGAGGATTACCGTAATACACCTGTGCTGATATTAAGTGCTAAAGATGATGCTGCGGATAAAGTTGCGGGGTTGGAACTTGGTAGTGATGACTATGTAACTAAACCTTTTAATGTAAGAGAACTAATTGCAAGAATTAAAAGCATATTTAGAAGACAAGCCGCATCAGCTCAGATGAAAGAAGAAGGGCCAAAAAAAATCACAGCCAAGGATCTAATTATAGACACCGAAAGATTAGAAGTTTGGGTAGGTGGCAAACCAGTTAGCCTTACCCCGTTGGAGTTCGACTTGTTAGTTTTTCTTGCCAAAAACGAAGGAAAGGTCTTTAGTCGAGATGTATTGTTGGATAAATTGTGGGGATATGATTACTACGGAGATACGAGAACGGTAGACGTTCATATCAGAAGGTTGAGAACAAAAATTGAAGAAGATCCTTCTAATCCAAAATACATAATTACAGTCAGAGGAAAAGGGTACAAATTCAGAGATCCTGGAAAGGAAAGAAGTTACTAAATATTTAAATGAATGGCAGAGGGTATTACCTCTGCTTTTTTCCATTTACATTTTACAAATAAACTAGGTGAAAAATATTGCTTAACATATCTGCTATTGTTATTATATTACTTATTATCTCAAATATTTTATTTATCTATGCTTATTCAAAAAAGAAAAAGGAAGAAAATGCTCATCAATGGTTTAAAAATGAGATTGCAAAAAGCATAAATACAAACATAAAAAATCCTGTTGATGATTTTCTTCTACATCAATTAAATTCGTATATTAAAAATTTAGAAGAAAAATACAAATCAGAAAAATACAAAAGAAGAAACATATTCAATATTTTAGATAGCCTTTCTGAAGGAATAATATTGGTATCTTTTAATCAAAATGAAATTATAAGGGTAGATTTTGCAAATTCTTTTGTCAAAAATATTTTCACAACAGAAAATTTTGTGGGTAGGTCATTAACAGAGGTAATTGATAATCATAATCTCATTGAATTGACCTTAAAAAGTTTTAAAACTAATAAAGACATGGAGGAAGAGACTTCATTCTATTATCCTGAAAAAAAATACTTCAGATGTCAAGTTAAATCAATAAATGTTGAAAATTATAGAGTTATTATTTTGTTGGATATCACAAAAGAAAAAAATTTAGAAGATCTAAGAAGAGAATTCTTAACCATCATGTCTCATGAAATGCGAACACCTTTATCTGTTATAAGCGGGTATTTAGAAACAATATTGAGCGAGGCGAATTTAGATGAAGAAATTTACCACCCACTAAAAAAAATAGAAGAAGAAATATCGAGATTAACCAGGATTTTTAATGACCTTTTAGACATAGAGAGATTGGGAAAAAATATAGGTGAAGAAAAAAGATTTGTATATTTCAATTTCTCTAATACCGTAAATAGAGCTTTTGATTTCTTTAAAATTGTTGCTGATGAGATGTCTATTGAGTTTGAAGAACAAATAGAAGATGATCTATACGTTTTCGGTAATGAAGATAGACTTCTGCAGGTAGTTTATAATATTTTAGATAATTCTTTTAAATTCACAGCTTTGAAGGAAAAGGGCGAAAAAAAAGTTTGGTTAAGGTTGTACAAAAATGATAATTCGATAATTTTGGAAATTGAGGATACAGGAATAGGCATACCTTCAAAAGAGTTAAAAAGGATCTTTGATCTATTTTACAGAGTAGACAAGTCTAGAAGCAGGCAAGTACCTGGTTTAGGGATTGGTTTGTACATAGTCAAAACGATTTTGGATAACCACAATGCAAGAATATATTTAGATAGTGAAGAAAACAACGGTACATTGTTTCAAGTCATCCTTCCTATCAAAACAAATAATGAAACGGAGGTTTAAAGTTGAGAGCATACGATATTATAAAAAATAAAAGGGATGCTAAAGAAAATACAAAAGAAGAAATAGAATTTATGATCAATGGCTATTTAGAAAACCGTATTCCAGACTATCAAGTTTCTTCCTGGTTAATGGCTATCTTCTTCAACCATTTAACAGAGGAAGAAAGCTATAATCTGACAGATGTAATGCTTAAAAGTGGAGACATTATAGACTTATCAAGAATTGCAGGTAAAAAAATTGACAAACACTCTACGGGGGGTGTCGGAGACAAAACAACAATAGCTATTGCTCCTATGGTTGCATCATTGGGCGTTAAAATAGCCAAATTATCAGGCAGATCCCTCGGGCACACCGGAGGAACCATAGACAAACTTGAATCTATCCCTGGATTTAAAACCTCTCTAACTACAGAAGAATTCTTTGAAATAGCAAATAATGTGGGGATTGTTGTAGCTGGACAAACTGGAAACATAGCCCCAGCAGATAAAAAGTTGTATTCACTAAGGGACTCTACCGCAACCGTTGAAGAACTATCCTTAATAGCTTCCAGTATAATGAGTAAAAAACTCGCTATAACTAGTGACGGAATACTCTTAGATATCAAAGTGGGTTCAGGGGCTTTCATGAAAAACATAGAAGATGCCAAAGAGTTGGGCAGAATCATGCTAAAGATCGCAAAAAGATACAATAAAAATACTACAGCTTTAGTTACCAATATGGATCAACCTTTGGGAGAAAACATTGGAAACGCGTTGGAGGTAATGGAAGCAATAGATACAGTAAAAGGAAAGGGGCCAAAAGATTTTTCTGAGTTATGTTTAGAAATCTCTTCTCATATGGCTTCTTTATCTGGTATAATAACCTATGAAGAAGCGAGAAAAAAATTAATAGAAAACATAGAAAGTGGCATAGTAAAAGAAAAAATGAAAGAATGGATAAAAGCACAGGGGGGCAAAGAAGAAGTAGTCGATAATCCTAATGAATACCTTAATATTGCCCCAAAAACTTTAGAATTCAAGGCAAAGGAACAAGGATATATAACCTTTATTGATACTGAAAAAATTGGTTTAGCGTCCATGGTATTAGGTGCAGGTAGGCAAAAAAAAGAAGATATTATCGATAAAAGTGTTGGATTAACAATTAGCAAAAAGCTTGGAGATAAAGTTGAAGAAGGAGAGACAATTGCCAAGTTATTTATCAGTGAGAAGAGTGACGTTGATGCCTCTCTAAAACTTTTAAATGAGGCTTACATCATTAGTGAGAAGAGACCTCAAAATATAAATAAAAATGTAATTCTTGATGTTTTGTTTTCTGATGAAAAAAGTTAATTGGACGGATACTGTACGCTAAAAAGTCAAACAATCGGAGGATCATTGATGAAAAAACTTATCTTTCTCTTCTTTCTAATAATTATGTCAATAAATTTGTTTTCTGAAGAAGCTATTTTCATATCTCAAAAAACCCCTCCTCTGCGTATGGAAGCAATAAAAAATCAGGGCTATTTTTATATCAATGTCGATTATCTTTCCAAATATGATAATATGGTAATAAATCGCACTTCTAGAATAATGTATATCATATACAATAAAAATGTCTTGGAAATTAGTTTGAACGATTATTACTCTAAAATAAACTTTATAAACAAGTACAATGATTCCGTACTGATTGTTGATGAAAGTGTATACATAAGGGAAGACGTTTTATCAATATTCTTACAGTTGAACAAATTTAAAGATATTAATATCATTTTCTTCTATTCAGAAATTCCAAAAATAACTAACTCTACCGTAAGTACAAGTGAGATACAAATTGAATTTAATTCGTACCTCTCAGAAGATTCAATAACTTTAACTAAAATAGCAAAAGACGGAGATTACTTGTTAAGCATAAAACCTGTGGCGCCTATGGAAAGTATTCCAAACAACATAGATTATTCATACTCAAACAATACTGCTTATTTAAGGTTCAAGAGTGATTTCAATTATGATGTTAATTTAAACGGAAAAAATTTATCTATCATTATCGATAAAAAAGCTATTTCCACTAGTACAGATACAGATAAACCCACATCCGAAAATGAAGGCCTTCAATACGTTGAAAGAACCGAAGAATTAAACGGGCAAAGGTTAAAAATTTACCAATTAATCGTTGATCCAAAAACATATCAAATTAAAGTTGATTTGAATAATTTAGGAACGCGCTCTGATGTGTATTCATTTTTAAAAGATAAGAACCCGATCTTTTCCGTTAACGCTTCTTTTTTCGATCCTCAAACTTTGGAACCCGTAGGGAATATAATATCCGAAGGCACTCTATTACATTTGAGTTCTTATTCAAGACCCGCATTAATTATATGGTCCAATTTTCTAGACATCGACTATATTAAACTAGAATACCAAATAAATATTGATAACCTACTCTTTTGGATAAAATCCATTAATTCTACCTGGAAAGGAGACGTTAAATTATACACTCATCATTATAAAGGAAGCATCAATGAAACAGAAGATGATTATGTTTTTTTCTTGATCAATGAAAATAATCGGATTGTATCAAAAAGCAGAAAAACTCCTTCTGAAGGGGAAAAATTAATACTTATAGATAAAAAATACGAAAAATACATGGAAAATATATCTTTAGGAACAAAAGTTAATTTCACGCTTAATAAAAGCGAAAATTTGTCAAACGATCCTTTTTTACTTTTAGAGGGAGGGCCTATATTAATACATTCCAAATATACGCAAGAACAACTAGACGCCGAAAAGAAAAGTTACTCCAATGGAATAATTTATGGTAAAGCTCCCAGAACCGTGGTAGCGATAGATAAAGATCGGAATATTAATTTAATGGTCATTGAAGGCTTTGATAATCCCGAAACAGGTCTTACATACGATGAAACAAGAAACTTACTCTTTAAAATTGGCGAGTTTGAAGTAGCAATGATGCTAGATGGTGGTAGTTCTTCTATAGTTTATTACAAAGGAGAGATACAAAATTTCAAAAACGGAAAAACACGCAATTATATTCCCGTGCTTTTAAGTGTCTACGAAAATACACCGTAGTTAAGAAATAGATTAAGAATGGAGGGGTAACATTGAGTGAATACAACGCTGAAAAAAAGAGGATTGTAGGATTCTTTGGACACCACGGGTGTGGTAAAACTACCCTTATGGATGATGTCATTGTAAATCTTGGATTAACTGATAGAATAGGTCAAAGACATTTAGACAAGGATCCAGTTGAAAAAGAAAAAGGTGCAACGTTTTCCAACCACATTTTATCGTTTGATTTAGATGATTCAAGGATCTACTTTTTTGATACCCCAGGTTCTTTAGACTTTATAGGAGATATACAAATAGCTTTAAACGCTGTTGATAACGTAGTTATCGTGATAAACGCTTCTGCTGGTGTAGAAGTAACAACAGAAAGAATTTGGAATATGGCAAGAGAATTAAAGAAACCCATCGTATTTTATATAAATCAAATGGATAAAGAAGGAGTCAACTTTGGGAACTTAGTTCAAGAACTTAAAGAAAGTTTTGAAGACGAAACAAGAATAGTTCCTTTCCAGGTTCCCATAGGTGAAGGTCCCAATTTTAAGGGTGTTATCAATCTTTTATCAAATGACGTATTTACGTATGAAGAAGGAACAGGCAAATCTTCCAAACAAACCGAAATTCCAGATAACGCCAAAGATTATTTGGAAAGATATCATTCAGAAATAATAGAAGATATTGTTGAAACCAACGAAGAACTAATGGAAAAATATTTTGAATCAGGAGAAGAAAATTTAAGTCAAGAGGAGTTGATTTCTGCACTTCATAAAGCGTACGATGAAGATAAAATAATTCCTGTATTCATTGGATCCGCTTTAAAAAATATTGGTTTTGATCAATTGGTAAAGGCTTTAATCAGTTTCGGAATGACACCACTTGAAAGAAAATTTTACAGTGAAGAGGGTAATGAAATTTCTTCCCAGGAAAATGGTCAATTTTTAGGTATCATCGTTAAAAATGACGTGGACCCATTCGTTGGAAAACTCACTTATCTAAGAGTTATTAGCGGATCTTTAAAAGCAGGTTCTGGTATCTATATTGTTGAAGAATCAACAAGAGAAAAAATATCCCATATAAATTTACCCCGATTTGATAAGAATGAAGAAGTAGAAGAAGCTGGCGTTGGGGATATCTTAGTTATACCTAAACTAAAATCAAGTAAGATAAATCAAACTGTATCCGCTGAAGAAACCTCAAATAGGCTAAAATTACCAGAATTTCCTGAACCAATGATATCTAAGTCCATCGCTCCTAATTCAAAAAATGAGATAGACAAAATTACTGAATCGTTAGCAAAAATTGCAGAATCAGACCCAACATTTAAATGGGAATTCGATTCGGAAACGGGAGAAACGGTCATAAGTGGAATGGGAACCATTCACTTAGAAATAATGATAGAGAAGTTGAAAAAGAATTTCGGTATTGATTTTGAGGTAGGAAAACCAAAAATTGCATATAAAGAAACCATAAGAAGTAAATCCCAGGCAGAATACAAACACAAAAAACAAACTGGAGGGCATGGTCAATACGGTCACGTTAAAATAGAAATTGAACCGCTAGAAAGAGGAAAAGGTTATGAATTTGTTGATAAAATTGTTGGAGGCGTCATACCAAAAAATTTCATACCATCTGTAGATAAAGGTATTAGAGAAGCCATCAAAAAAGGTGTTTTAGCTGGTTTTCCGGTTGTGGATATTAGGGTTACACTTTTTGATGGTTCTTATCATGAAGTTGACTCTTCAGATATTTCATTTCAAATAGCTGCAAGACACGCATTTAAAATAGCTATGGAAAATGGTAGCCCGGTTATTTTAGAACCAATTATGCATGTTGAAATATTCTTACCCACTGAAAACACTGGTGACGTTATTGGTGAAGTTACAGCAAAAAGGGGAAGACCCTTAGGAATGGAATCAGTAGGGAAAGGATACGACAAGATAGTAGCTGAAATCCCATTGGCTGAAATGTTGGATTTTTCACCTCGTCTAAGTTCTATCTCCTCAGGAAAAGGCTATTTTAACATGAAATTTTCCCACTATTCTGAAGTGAGCCCTGATATCCAAAACAAAATAATAGAAGAAAGAAAAAGAGAAGAAGAATTACAAAAATAAAATGGGGCTTTGCCCCATTTTTAAATAGCTTTTGCTGATTTGTGCAAAACAGTTTGTTTACAATGCTTTAGAAATGTTTTCCTAAATCTCGTTTGCGTTACATTTTGCGGCCCTATGCAAAACGCCTTATTCATAATGCATTTGAAATAATTTCCAAATTCTCATTTGCGAAGCATTTTGCGGTCTTGTGCAAAACGGTTGTTACTGATTTGTGCAAAATGGTTCTTTATAATGCCTTAGAAACAATTTCCATGTTCTCATTTGCGCAGCAAATGATGTTTCGTGAATTTGGGGTTCTTAAGGGGCGAAGCCCCTTAAAGATTATGGGTGGGGAGCGGGGTGAAGGGGCGCTAAATAAAGTTTCTAACGACGATATTAACTAATAAAAAGGAGAGATATATCGTGTCCATTACAACAAAAACAGGTGATAAGGGTGAAACTTCTCTTTGGAGTGGAGAAAGAGTTTCAAAAGACGACATAAGGGTTGAAGCTTACGGTACCGTAGATGAATTAAACGCATTCCTTTCAGAAGCAAATTATTATTTAAAATCTCATGAGGTGAAAAAAATAATAAACGAAGTACAAAATAATTTATTCAAAGTAGCCGGAGAGTTAGCTTCCAAAAGCAAAACATATAAATGTCCTATTCAAGAAGAAGATGTCCTTAAAATTACCAACTATGTTCATCTATTTGAAAACAAGTTGAATTTAAATAGTTTCGTTATACCTGGAAGAACAATGCAATCTGCTAAATTAGACATTTGTAGAACAATAGCACGAAGAGCAGAAAGACGAATTATCGCTTTAGATAAAAAAGAACCGTTATCGGAACCATTAAAAAAATATGTAAATCGATTATCTGATCTGTTATTCGTATTAGCCCGTTTTGAAGAGTACATTGAAGATAAAATTGAATTCAAAAAATGGTGAGGGAGTTAAAATGTTCTGCATCAAATTAGAATTGAAAATTAGGTTATTTGGAATCAGCTCTTTGAAAGACAAAAGATCGGTAGTGAAAACACTGATAAACTCACTAAGAAAAAAGTACAATGTATCTGCTCTAGAAGGAAATTATAACGACTCGAAAAATTACTTGGGAATATTCGTATCGTCGTTAAGTCAAAGTAGAGATTACTTACTAAACCTTATTGAGCAAATTGAGGATGATATCGAACTCAATTATGGTTTAGAAATCGAAAAGGAAGACTACTTAATTTTTTAATAGTTAATTTACTATGAAGGCAGGAGGCACTAATTTGGATTTAACTAACATTATAGAAGAATTAAAAAAGTATTTAAAAGTAACTATAAAGACTAAAAAAAGATTAGAACATATCTACAATGTTGTTAATTTCTCAAAAAAATTAGCCCAAATCCACAGACTTCCAGAAGGAAAAGTTGAAATTGCAGCGTTGGGACACGATTTATTTCGAGATGTTGACCCAAACCGATTAATCAAATTGGCAGCGTTTTATAAAATTCACCTCGATAAATTCGATAAAAATCGCCCCATTCTCTTGCACGGAAAGGTAAGTGCGGAATTTTTGGCAAGGAAATTCCATATTGATGAAGATATATACCAAGCTATATTTTATCACACAAGTGGTTATGAAAAAATCGGAGATATAGGAAAGGCACTTGTTATTTCTGATTCAGCCGGAGATGACAGGGATTTTGAAGGCGTTGAAGAACTAAGAAAAGTATCATACACGTCTTTGAATGAAGGATACAAATTGGTGATAAAAAACAAAATAAGCTACGCCTTAGCTAAAGAGAGATATATATTAGAAGATACATATAAGACATGGAACGCACTGTGTCAAATTTGATGAATTAGAATCAATTTCCACCTAAGCCATATTCGTTTTCTCTGTTATCCAACACATAAATTCTATTACTAGAAGGCAGGAATACTAACGGGTCGTAATTTGTATAAGCTTTTTTAACTTCGAAGTGAAGGTGAGGACCTGTGCTTAAACCTGTATTCCCTACTCTTGCGATTATTTCGCCTTTTTCAACATATTGGCCTTCATACACATTTATTTGAGAGAGATGTCCGTAAACATAAGAATTATTGTAAGACTCTATTTCAACCATCAAACCATATCCTCCATTTTCGCCAACGAATTTTACTTTTCCCGCTTCAACGGAAAACACGGGTGTGCCAATAGGTGCCGCAAGATCAATCCCTTTATGAAAAGAATACTCTTTTGTTATAGGGTGAACCCTATATCCATAAAGAGAAGAGATAGTAGCATAAACAGGCCATATTATATTTCTTTCGTTATTGAAACCTTTTCCTACAACACTTTTAGGGATAAAAAGTTTTTGATTTACAAAAATAGTTGTCGTATCGAGGTTGTTTGCTTTAACTATATCAGAAACACTAGTGAAAAATAATTTAGCAATATAAGTTAGGTTATCCCCCTTTTTGACTTCATAGATATACCCTTCCGGTTGAGGGATTAATATTACTTGTTCAATTTTTAAATTGTTGGGAGATAAATTAGGATTCCAATCCAAAATAGTTGAAATGGATACGTTGTATTCAATTGAAATCCTATATAATGTTTCGTTACTTTGAATTTGATGTTCCACAATAGAATAAGACGAAAACGTTAATGCCGCCAAAATTGAAAAACTAAGGAACAGAGCTGTTCTTTTACGAATGCCCAAGGTTTTTCCTCCTGTAATGGTTCAACAGATGAATAACGAATACGAAGTTATTATACCATAGGATAATCTTCCTCTAGTAAAAAATAAATTAATAATTTCTAAATTTACTCTCTCTTATTTCTATTTTCTATTCTTCTCTTCTAATAATTGACATCCGTTAAAATTGGTGCTAAAATAGAAAAATCTCTTCTGAGAAAAGCCTATGATTGCCAATATGGTGAAAATGGGCTTTAATTTTTTAAATATTTTCAATAAAATGGGGGAATATTTTTAATATGCTTTTATTTTATTTAATCCCAGCAATACTGTTAGGATGGTCCTTAGGCTCCAACAACTCTTCCAATGTATTTGGACCAGCTGTGGCTTCTGGATTGGTTCCATACAAAAAAGCTATTATCGTATCTGCAATTTTTGTTGTTGTCGGCTCTATTATTGGTGGTAAAAATGGATTAAACACCTTGGGGGCTTTGACTAATTTAAATGTTGAGCTACTTTCATTAGCTTTATTTTGTGCTTTTTTAACTATGATGTTTATGAGTTTGATTGGGCTTCCCGCATCTGCTACCCAGGCTGTTGTGGGAGCTCTTATTGGAATAAGTATTCTAAAAGGAACATTCAATTCAGCCATTTTAACAAGAATTTTTATTTCGTGGATACTTACTCCGATTGGTGCCTTAATCTTTGCTTTTATATTATATAGACTTTTGGCCCTAATATTTAGAAAATTTTTGGGGATTACAACCCAAGATAGATTCTTAAAAGTACTAACATGGATCGCTATTTGTTATAGTGCATACTCATTAGGAGCTAACAACGTTGCAAACGTTACTGGAGTATTTGCAAACGTTTTATTCACTCCTTTTCTTTTACTAATTATAGGTGGTTCATCGATAGCTGTCGGAATTTTATCTACTAACCAAAAGGTTTTGTATACCGTAGGGAAAGGGATTATCGAATTGGATCATTTTTCATCATCTGTATCTATTTTAGGGGTAGGGGTTACCTTGTGGATCTACTCTTTAATTGGTATTCCTATCAGTGTTGCACAGGCTACAATAGGTGCTATTGTAGGTGTTGGATTAGCAGCAGGTACTAGAACTTTTGATACTAGTACGATAATGAAAGTAATATTTGGTTGGGTAGGAACACCTATGATTTCTGGAATTATTTCCCTTATAGTATTATTTCTAATTCAATTATTATATTAAAAAAGGGGAGCCTAAATACTCCCCTCTATGTTTTATTTTGAAAGTTGCTTAGCCATTATATATTGGTCTATTCCTTGAGCGGCTTTGTGCCCGTCTGCAACTCCGTGAATTATATCTGGCCCATGCACTATATCGCCACCTGCAAACAACCATGGTACACCTTCCACTTGACCGTACTCGTTTGTTTTTATCCTTCCTCTTTCTATCTTCATGTTATTTTGGATTTTTTCCGGCAAATAGCTGTAATCCGGAACCTGTCCAACAGTCATTACGACCATATCCGCATTTATCGTAATAGTGTTACTTTCATCGTATTTTGGATTGAATCTTCCGTTTTCGTCGAATACTTCTACACATTTCCTAAACAACACACCTTTCAATTCTCCATTTTCAACTATTACCTTCACCGGACCCCATCCTGGATGAAAAATTACCCCTTCTTCTTTACCTTCAACTACCTCGTCTTCATCAGCAGGCATTTCATCAAAGCTTCTCTCTAAACTGAGAACATGTACTTCGGATTTTTTATATTCTAGGTTTTGGAGTCTGAGCATGGACCTTGCAACGTCCATGGCAACATTCCCTCCTCCTATTACTACAAGAGAGTTAGGTATATACGGTTTTGGGCCTTCTCCTCTGACATAATTTTTCATTTCTTCTAAGATTGTTAAAGAGTCAAAGACTTTTTCATGGTCAGATCCTTCGATGGGAAGCTTTCTACCTTTGTTGAATCCAGTTGAAACAAATATTACATCGTTTTTTGCTTTTAATTCTTCTAAAGTGATATCCTTTCCAACTTTTGTATTTGTTATTATCTTTACTCCCAGTGACTTTATGTAATTTACATCTTGCTCAAAAGCTGAATCCGGAAGCCTATACGAAGGACCTCCGTAATTAAGAACACCACCAGGCCTATTCTTTTCTTCATAAACAGTGATTTCATATCCCATTAAAGATAAGAAATAAGCTGCAGAAAGTCCGGCAGGACCGGCTCCAACGATGGCAACCTTAGCGTTAGCCTTTTTTATAACTTCCTGATCTAAAATTTCTGGATATTTATCCTGTGGGATGTTATCCACTATATATCTTTTCAACCATCTTATGGCTATAGGTTCTCCTCTGTGACCTATGGTACAAACTGTCTCACATTTGTGAGTACACATTCTCCCACATACAGCGGGCAAAGGATTCGTTTTATAAAGATCTTTCAATCCTGTTTGAAGATCATCAGTGTATATATCTTTTATGTAATCTGCGATGTTCATATGGGCTGGACATGTCTTTTCACAAATACTACACTCCACACATCTTGAAGCTTCTCTAACAGCCTGTTCTTTTGAAAATCCTTTAACCATCTCTATGAATGATGTTTTTCTGATTTCTGGTGGATCAATTTCCATCTCTTCTCTTTCTAAGTCAAGTAGGTCTGAATCTTCATCTCTAACATAACCTAATGGTTTTCTAATTCCATGAATTCCTTCCTCTGTGGGTATAAAAAAGAAGGTGTTCGGATCTTTAGATATATGTAAATATTCTTTGGTCATCTGTAATGAACCCGTGGTACATATATCCACACATAAACCACAAAAGCTGCATCTTCCATAATCTATAGAAGGCCTTTGGGGTTTAGAACCTTCCACATCCGGAAGTTCTTCGATCTCTATCATAGTTATAGCATCTGTTGGGCATATTTTTGAACAAGTACCACAACCGATACATTTTTCCCAGTCGTTTATATGAAAACCTCTATATCTATCTGAAGCCTCTCGAGGTGTTATTAGAATATTTTCCATAGGAACGGTAACAGGCTTTTTAGTAAGGTATTTCCAAGCTCTTGCTGGAGCAAAAAAACTTTTTTCAGGAGTATTCACCGTATTCACCTCTTCCTTTATTTTTTATCTATCTATTTCAGGAGAGCATACCCCCATTGTATCCATCCAAAGCGCTGCATCTTCTATCCTCGTACCGGGCAAATATTTCTCTACACCCAACAAACCTTGTGGATAGGACGCTCCTCTAACAGCAACTCTATAGGGTTTATCTTCTCCTTCTGAAACTATATAATATCCGTACTCTCCCCTTGTGCATTCCACATGTGTGTAAACTTGCCCCTTTGGAACACGCCATCGTAAGGCACTTCCGTTAGATATTTTGTTCCATACCTTCCCTTTTTGGGGCATTTTTTTAAGTACCTGCCTTATTATTTTTATACTCTGATAGGTTTCGAGGTATTTGAAATAAACCCTTGTATATCCATCTGAGTAATTGGCCGTGGGGACGTAAAATTCTACTTGGTCATACCTTGCATATGGGTCTACTTTTCTAATATCGTATGCTTCTCCCACAGCTGATCTCATACCTATTCCAGTAACTCCCAACTCCCAAACAACCTCTGCAGGTAACAACAACTTATCTTTGGTTCTTCTCTGAAAGAGGGAGTTCTTAAGAATCAAATCTTCGTATTCTGGAAGTCGATTTTCTAAATAATCGAGAAAACTCTTTATCTTTTCAATAGTTTCCTCTCTCAAATCCTTTCTTACGCCACCTGGTACTATATACATATGATAGATTCTTGCTCCGGTTATCTCTTCAAAGATATCCAGTATAAGATCTCTATCTGCGAGTCCCCAATTGGGTCCAGTGTATAGTCCAACTGGTCCTCCTATTCCTCCAAGGGACATTAGATGGTTTGCGATTCTTGCTAGCTCTAAGATTATCATCCTTATCCAATGAGCCTTTTCAGGGACTTCGATTCCTGTCAACTCCTCTATCGCCATGGCGTACACCATCTCATTGATATCAGGTTCTGGAACGCAAATCCTTGGTATTAGGGCGAGGTTATTCATCCAAAGTCTTCTTTCCATAAGTTTTTCAAATCCTCTATGCAACATGCCAGGCATAGGTCTTGCCCTGACGATGGTATCTCCATCAACGTACATATGAACACTAAAATTCCCGTGCATGCCTGGATGATTTGGTCCTAAGTATAATTTAAGTTCTTTCATTTATACCACCTTCTTTTATGGCATCTTTCACCACGTTTTTGGAAAATTCCACATCATACTTTCTATCAGGAAATTTACGTTTAGAATACTCTAACGGATCAAAATCTTTTCTCATAGGAGGTTTATCATCCCATAATTCTAAGAAAAGCGGTTTTTCAGAATCCGAGTTACCTTCAAACTTTACACCAAAGAACTCATGGATATCCCTTTCGTAGTATCTGGCACCAGGAAAAATATCTATGATGCTCATATATTCAGGGTTTTCTCTCTCAATCTTTGTTTTTACTACAAAAGTAATCCCATTTGTCCAATTGAACAGAACATAAACTAATTCAAATTTGTTTTCTTTAATCCAATCGACGCAGGTTATCAAGCTTAACTGTTTCCAACCTTTGTCCTTTAAATAAGTTAATATTGTTGGCAAATTGTTTTGTTTAACAACTATACTTATTTCATTTTTCTTTGGTGTGGTGAAATCTTTTATATCGAAACTTTTTTCAAGAATGCTTATCAATTCTTTGGCATCATTCGTGAAATTCATCCTTTACATACACCTCCCCTAAGGAACGAATCTGATTATTTCGATACCAATCGTAATTCTCTACATATTTCTTCCATCCATTGGCTTCTCCTTTTGTTATCATATTTTCAAGCGTTTTAAAAGTATTCATTATAGCCTCAGGTCTTGGCATACATCCGGCAACGTACAGATCAACTGGAAGATAATAATCCAACCTGTCGATCACCGCATAAGAATCATAGTATATTCCACCGTTTAGAGTACAAGATCCAAAGCCTACAAGATATTTTGGAGTCATCATTTGTTCATAAGTGTATATAACTCTCCTTAAAGTTTTAACGCTTAGATAACCTGTTATCAGCAGAACATCCGCTTGACGAGGTGTTGCCATTGGTCCCATACCCAATCTTTCCATATCGAATCTGGCCGTCATAGTGGGTGGAAGTTCTACAGCACCACAACCTGTGCAATAATGAAGCATCCATAAAGATTTTCCTCTGAAGATATTCTTTATCTTTTCCCAAAAAGTTATAGTATCGTTTAGATCCTCTTCAAAGATGTTCATCTGTTCTATTTTCTCTTCATTTGTCATACGTTCACCCCCAGTCCTGTAAAAATTACTATCGCTGTTTGAACAAGTGATAGTACTATCGGAACTCCATAGAAAAAAGTTACAACATTCTCTATTCTAAAACGAGCCGAAACAGCATATATCAGTGTAACCAAGGTATAAACAAAAAAGTATTTTATTAAGTATTCAACTAAATTTCCTCCTCCTAAGAATAAGTTCACGAACAAACCGACTTCAACTAACGTTGCAAACTCGTGTTGTAACATCAACATACCTAAATGTTTTCCTCCATACTCAACCATAGGTCCCGAGGCTATTTCTGCTGGTGCGATGGGTGTATCAAATGGGACCTTAATAAGCATACCGACTAAGGATATAAAAGCTACTATAGCTCCTAAGGGCATAGTAAAAATATGCCATCCAAAAATCCCACTCATTTGTTGTACATGAGCCAATTCAGCAAGTGAAGAAGTACCATAAACGTGTATCATACCAAACACAACTATCATAAATGGGACTTCATAAGCTAACATCTGAGTTAATGCCCTCATAATACCTATTCCTGCCCAGGCGTTTCCAGATCCAGAAGCACTCATGGCCATCCCAAGAGAACCAATTGTTGACAAATAGACAACAACAAAGAAATTATCAAGACCATTGAAAGCCACAATATTTCCAAAAGGTAAGAACATAAAAGCGGTTATCGTTCCTCCCAAGGCCATCATCACACCAAAATCGTAAATAAAACCATGTGTTATAGATGATTTTGATAGAGCTTTGAAAATATCCATAAAAGTTTGATACCAAGGTGGTCCTACTCTTCTATGAACCTTAGCTGTAACTCTTCTTTGAATACCATCAAGAGATACTTGCCATAAAAATCCAATGAAAACTATCATCAAGGCTATCAAATAACTCATATTTTATCACCCCAGAAAAAGGCTATTGATATTATCACAGAGATCCAAAACACCCCTAAAGAAGCGTTTGAAGAAAAGAACCAACTTCTAACAAGACGACCAAACTCGTTTACTCTTAAAGCTATGACATCGTAAAACTTTTCCAATGATGGATGATTTTTATACAATCTTTCAAAAGGAGCGTAATAATTTTTGGCATAATGATAAGATTCAGGATCGTATATAAATTCGCCAGAAGTGTAAGTGTTCATTTGATCAACGGGCTGAGCCTTTTTATGTGTGTAAAAAATTAATGCGGCTATAATGAAACCTATGACGAAGACGGCTGTAATCACTAAAGAATTCCACATGCCACTGAAGGAATATATCTTTGAACCTTCTACAGTGAGTGGAACAATATTCAAAGAAGCCTGGATTTTCGAAATAAATCCTAACATATGAGAAGGAAATACACCAAAATATATTGTCAGTAAAGACATCACAAGCATAGGAATTTGCATCATAAAAGGAACTTCTTTCACATCGTTGTGCTTAGGTGACAATTGACCTAAAAATACGGTAGCAAGAGGTCTAAAAACGTACATGAAAGACCCTATACTTCCAAAAAAGGTGGCAAAAGCTATAAACATAAGCCCTTTGCTCGCTAAGCCTTGGAAGATCAACCACTTTGATGCGAATCCACTGGTGGGTGGTATACCGGCTATAGAAATTATGGCAATTAAGTAAGCGGCAAAGGTTACAGGCATCTTTTTAATCATTCCACCCAGTTCGCTCATACTTGTGGTACCCGTTCTATAAGCTACCGCTCCAATAGTTAAAAACATAGCAGCTGATGCCATTGCGTGATTGAAAATATGCATCATTCCACCAGCGAATCCCACTTGGTCCAAAAGCGAGATACCGATCAATATGTATCCACTATTCGCAACGGTGGAATAAGCTATCAATCTTTTAGCGTCTTCTTGTTTTATTGCCATAAGGGTTCCAACTATAATGCTTATTGCACCTAAAACCATAATTATATAATTTTCATAAGGGACCCCGATTATATGAATATGGTTAGAAAAGATCTGTGAAGTAGGGATAATTGCACTAACCAAAAAGGCTATAAATGCCCCCATTTTTTCTAATCCTCCAGAAAGAACCGGAGAAAAGGTATGAGGAGCGTTCCCTTGGGCAATAGGGAGCCATGTGTGAAACGGGAAAATTCCTAACTTTGCAAGTCCCGCGATAATAATTACAAAGTAAGCCATTACGGCTGTATTAGGGCTGCTAATCAAATTCTTTGAAATACTTTCTATATCAAAGGTTTGAAACAATGAGTATAAATAGATCACCGCAAAAAACATAGAGAAAGAACCGATCGTACTCATAGTGTAATAAACTACAGAGGCTTTCCTTGATTTACCAAGAGGAATTATAAACAAAGAAGACCAAACCACCATCTCCCAAAATATGAATAACGTTAGAAAATCCTTAGCAAAGAAAACCCCCAACGTAGAAACTAAAGAAAACACGTAGAGCATGTTGTATGAAGCAGGATTAACCATTTTTTCTACCCAATATGGATTAAAAAAGGACACAAGAAAATAAATTAAAACCATTATTATGGAAAAAAACCAACCATAATTAGAGCTCACCAATTGCAATGAAAATCCTCCAAAAGACCACAGGTTAAATACTGTTCCAACATCGTTCATATATCCAAACAAAAATATCAACACAAACAGCGTTGAAAAAATGGTAAAATAACTACCTAACCTTTTGTATATCTTTGTTAAGAAAAAAGTCAAAACCGATAACAACAAACCTGTAATTAACAGAGAGTTTAACGCCATTTACATCACTCCCATTGATAAATAAGATAAGATATTATTTAAAGGTGCGGATACGCTCTGTACAAAATCTACGAATAGTTCTGGGTAGATTCCTCCCATAATGAATAAGAACCCAACAACTACAGCTACGACACTTATAACAAATAACTTGTTCATGGAAAATTTGGTTGTCAACTTTTCAGTAGTTTCCTCATGCTCTTCACCTGGTACCCATAGTTTAACTAGCATTCTTATATAATAAACACCTTCCAACAAACTTCCCAACAAGATTACTAACGGAATAATCCAATTGGTATTGAAAGCAGTGTTTATAATGTTGAATTTTGCATAAAAACCGTAGAACAAAGGAAGACCTATCAAAGACAAAGCAGAAACTGTAAATCCAAAACCTACTAAAGGATACTTTCTAAATATTCCAGCAGCCTGATCGATAGAATCACTTGAGTTATTCTCATAAACGTTCGCAGCGGTAGAAAACATTACTATCTTAGCAAAGGCATTATTTATCAGTTGTAAAATAGCTGCGTACCCTCCACCTATTAAAAATAGCCCAGTAATCAATCCTGCCTGTCCAATACTTGAGAAAGTAAGTATCTCTCTCATATTCTTTGTAGCGGTGGCAGAAGCTTCGGCAAATATGAAGGTTATAAAGGTAATTGTGATAAATATATTAAACAAAGGCCCGTTAACCGTAATTAGATTTGAAAAGAACCTTCCAAACACCAAAAAAATTGTTGACGCATAAACTGCGGAAAATAATGGGGCAGTCAAGGTGTTTACATTGGCATAAACACCTCTAACCCAACTATTAAAAGGTAAAAGTTTTGCCTCAACCGCTAAACCTGAAAAAATTAAAATAGAAACTATCAGTTGAATATTTGCTGAAAGTCCTGAAAAGTGAAGAGACAAATTAGACATGTTCAAACTTCCAACAATGGCATATACAATAATTATTCCAAGTAAATACAAACTAGATCCCACGGAACCTAAAACCAAATAATTAAACGTATGATGATACTTTCCATGTAACGTTGATATTATATAAGCTGAAATGGTGGCTATTTCAAAGAAAACGTAGAAGTTGAATAAATCGTTAGTTAAAACCATTCCGTTGAGTCCGGCTAAAGCTATTAACAATGGCAATGAATATTTACCAATTTTCTTTATTCCAATCAGAGAAGAAACGAGAAACAAAACATTAATTAATACTATCCCGAATAAAGAATAATTATCCACCAACAAGTTGATACCAAATGGTGGTTGCCAACCTCCAAGTTCGTAACTTCCTTTTTGTACAAAAAAAGCAAAGATGGTGTTTAAAACCAAACCAAAAAACAAAAGAGATTTAGAAAAGTTTTTAAACATTACCCCAACGAACGCTAAAAGTAAAGGGATAACAATTAAAAGCACAGGATTAATCATCTGAACCACCTCTAATTTCATCTATTTCGATAGACCCTTTTTCAAAGTATACTTTTCTAATAAAAGCCAAGCCTAAAGCGGTAGTCCCAAAACCTATAACAATCGCTGTTAACACCAACGCTTGAGGGAGTGGATCAACATAATTTGAAACAGATTCAACCGTTATGATCGGTGCGTTACCACCTTTAACGTATCCAATAGATATAATGAAGAGATTCGACCCTAACTCTAAAAGGTTGAGTGAAATAAGCATCTTAATCAAATTCTTAGATGAGAGTAAGCCGTAGATTCCAACCAAAAAAAGCGCTAAAAATAAATACTGACTCATTCTTCTCCCCCCTGTGTTAAAAAGTTACCTATGATATTTGACAATTCAGAACCAACTTTTAACCCTATCAACACATATAGTATAGGTGTCAATCCTGCGCTGAAAAGGTGACCAATCTCACCCGATGGTAAGAAGTTGTACAAAAATGAATTGAAAGCAAAAAGCCCTATTAACCCTAAGACTATAACCAAAACTCCCGAGGTGCCTTCAAGTACGTTGAAGGCTTTCATCTTCTCTTTAAATTTATCATCGCTTATGTACATCAATAAAACTGATGAGGCTATCATAGCCCCCCCTGGAAATCCTCCACCCGGGGTTAGATGACCGTGAACGAAGATATAAATCCCAACGATCAATATGATTCCAGTTATAATTCGGACACCTGCTTTGAGAATGAAATTTGGTTTCACTCGAAATACAATTCTTTCTTTTCCTACATTTAAAAGCAACGCTACCCCCATTGCCGAAATGAAAAGGACGGTTAATTCTCCTAAGGTGTCAAATCCTCTATAATTAACAACTACAGAAGTGACAATGTTGGCTGATCCTGATTCCGGATAAGGTCTGGTTTCATCTGTGTTCTTTTCTAAATATCTTTGTGAAATGGTGTTATTTAAATCTTTCTCCCCATACTTTGGAAAGAAACTTTGTGAATCGTACAGTAACGAGAATATAAAAAAGGCAACAGTAAACGTCAGTAAAGCTGCAACAAACTTCTTCATTATTTTTCACCACTCTTTTTCATAGTCATCAAAGTAAATACGAAGAGCGAGGTCATCAGACCCGAACCTATAACAGCTTGAGTTATAGCAACATCTGGAGCTTTCATAATAATAAATTCCACAACTGAAAGCAAAGAAGTCATCGATAAAAAAATGATGGAATTTAACAACTTTTTTGATTCAATAGCCATCAAAGCGAAGAGGATCATTATAAAACCAATGATTACACCAATTGTTTCAATCATCTTGACTCATCTCCTCTTTCTCATACAAACCCTTTAAGTCATCTTTTTGTAATTTAGATATTTTTGAACCGTGTAAATAGGAAGCACGGGCTAAAACGGAACTCCCAACGGGATTAGTAATGGTCATAAAAACAACTAAGATTAGTGACTTCAAAAACCACGAAGGGTTTAAAAATCCGACTCCTAAAATTAAAGAAAATGCACCTAAAGTTGTGGCTTTCGTGCCCGCCTGTATCCTATTGAAAACATCTGGCATTCTGAATATCCCCAAACCTCCCAACAGATAGAAAATTCCTCCAATTATTATTAAAACGTCTCCGATCACCTTCATTTTTTCGCCTCCAAATATCTGGAAAGAACAACCGTTTCCAAAAAGGATAGCACCCCATAAACTATTGCAATATCCAAATAAATTTCATTTTTAAAGATTTGAGACAGCAAGACAATAACTCCTGTGATCATGACGTTCAACGTATCCAAAGATACGATTCTATCAGTTATTTCAGGACCAATTATCATTCTCAAGACCGAAAAAAACACCCCTATTCCAATCAGGCCAAACACGACAATCTCTATCATTTGTATATCCTCCCCAAAATTTTTTCGAAAGTCGCCGTTACATGTTTTTTGTAATCTTTTTCGTTTTCACCTTTTATATCTATCCAATGAATATACAGGTTTTCATCATCGGCATCTACTGATAAGGTCCCAGGGGTTAAAGTAACGGAATTTGCCAGAGTTAACTTGCCAACGTCACCCTTCAAATCAACAGGAATTTTCACGAAACCAGGGTTTAAAGGAATTTTTGGTGTCAAAACCCTTCTCGCAACATCGATATTAGATAAAAACATTTTGCAGACGAAAAAAGGCACGTATACAATCACAAATAAAGGTACTTTGTATACAACAGAAAAATCAAATTCATAATCCACAAGACGTGAAATGACACCTGCTAAAACAATTGAAACTAACAATCCAACAATAAATTCAGAAAGGTTAAAAGAAGTCATGAACAGCCAGATTACTAGAAGAACAACAAAAGTCGAAACAAATTTCTTCACAACAATCCCTCCACTTTATATAGTTTGTGAAAAAATCCTCATATTGGATAAAATGAAAATTTTCTTCTTATACATTATACCAGTAAATGGTATAATATCAAAATTAAAAAAACACCTTCTAATTGAATATATTCGTTCTTAATTACCTTTAATTACCCCAAATCGCTAATTTTCCACCGTATTTATTTTTTATGGTATAATTAATATACAATTTTTTATATCTTCTTTTAAGTATTGATCACCTTCCAGGGGGTACCATTGAAAGGAGGAACAATAAATGGAGAGAAGAATGTTGGGTAAAACTCAAGAAGAACTCTCTATAATAGGTTTGGATTTGGAAAAGCTGCTGGTAAGCGAAGATAATTATGAAATTAAAAGGTTTTTAGAAAAGTTTATTCTAGGTGGTGTAAATTTTTTTGAAATTTCTCTTAAATTTGAACCCAAAGATGAAGCGACCATTTTTCCAATAAATCTGTATAGGGATAAACTTTTTATTGCGGGTAGATCTTACGCTAAAAGCGGTGATGAGATACAACAGGACATAAAAGAACTATTAGCTAAATTCAATCTTCAATATTTAGATTTAATCCAAATTATTGGAAAAACTCAAGAGGATATTCATAGAATTCTAGGCCCTGAAGGCGCTTTAGAGGGGGTCTTTGCTGCTAAAAATTTGGGCTTAATAAAGTACATAGGTTTTTCAACAAACAAAGAAAGTATAGCCTTAAAACTTTTAGAAAGTTATGATTTTGATTCGATTACATTTCCCATAGATTGGATGAACTGGTACACAGGTTTTGGAAGAAAAGTAATTTCTAAAGCTAAGGAAAAAGGTACCGGTGTAATAAGTAAACAAACTCTTATAAAAAAGATAACGAAGGTAAATGAAGAAAAATGTATATCTGACCTTCTTTATATTCCTTCCGAAAGTTATGAAGAAGTTAAAACATCGATAAGATTTTCTCTTACTAAGCCCATAACCTCTATCATATGCCCTAGCCACATTAACCTTTTAGAATGGTTAATACAAGCAGCCGACGAATTTACACCCCTTGACATTCAAGAAGAAGAAAATTTGCGAAAAAGTTGTGAAGAACTATCAAAAGTGTTCAATCCTAAAAACATTTGAGGAGAAGTGGCATGTGTGTATCAATAATTGGTGGAATAAATATTGATTTTAAAGGATCTTCCCACCAAAAATTATCGTTCAAAACTTCAAACCCCGGTCGTATCTTTTATTCTTCTGGTGGTGTTGCTAGAAACGTTGCACACAATTTATGCAAATTAGAAGTGCCTGTTAATTTGTTTGGAGTAGTTGGGGACGATATATTTGGTGAAGTAATTTTAACGGAACTAAATAACTTAAAGATAAATACTAATTTTATCAAGAATTGTGATAATTGCCGTACTGGTGTTTACCTCGCTATTTTAGACGAAAAGAAAGATATGATGGTTTCTATATCAGACATGGATATTATTAAAGAGATAAATGTAAATTACATAGAAAAATATAAAGATACCTTACTCCACTCGAAACTAGTCTTTCTTGAAACGAATTTAGAAACACAAACGATAGAATACATACTTAAAGTTCTTGAAAACACGAACGTTTACACAGTTTTTAATGCGGTATCAAATCAAAAAGTAAAAAAATTAAAAAATATAACTGAAGAAATTGATTACCTGACTCTAAACTTCTCAGAATTGAAATCTTTAATTGAGCAAGAAAATTTGGATTTTTACGATGAGAAATCTATACAGACTATTTTTTCTGATAAATTCCCCAATATTTCTAACTTAATTGTAACAAATGGGGATATGGGGGTTCTATTTTTAACCAATCGATTTAAAAAAACAGAGTTTTTTTCTGTAGGTAAAGTTGAAGATTTCGAAATAATCGATGCCAATGGTGCTGGAGACGCTTTTACTGCGGGGCTTATCTATGGTATTTATGAAGATGCTGATATAGAAAAATGCATTGAATATGGAATAAAAGCTTCCCATATTACCCTAAAAAGCCCAAAAACAGTGGCAGATGATCTATCTACAAAAATTTTTGATTGACTAAAAGTCAAAAACAGAGTGAAGCCCTGTTTGCGTCACTGTGCAAACCATGTTTTTTTATGCAGCTTTGTGCAAAATGGTCTTTTTCTTAATGCTTTTGAATAACTTTCCTAATCTCATTTGCTTTGCATTTTGCTGCTTTATGCAAAACGCTTTTTAATAATGCTTTAGAAGTAACATCCTCATTCTCATTTGCGAAGCTTTTGCCGGTTTGTGCAAAATGGATCTTTATAATGCTTTAGAAACAATTTCCATATTCTCATTTGCGAAGCAAATGCCTTTGGGGAGTTTGAGGGGTTTACCCCTCAATGTCCGGGTTTGCCCCCTTAACGCTCGGTCGAAAGGGGGCGAAAGAAAGTCTATAAAACAATAAAAAAAATAACTTTGGAGGAAAATAAAATGAATATAACCCCATACTTAGAGATTAAAGAAGAAGTCTACCAAGCTTTGAAAGAAAATAGACCTATAGTTGCTTTAGAATCAACTATCATTTCACATGGAATGCCTTACCCACAAAATGTAGAAGTAGCTAAAAATGTAGAAGATATAATAAGAAAAAAGGGAGCAGTTCCAGCAACTATAGCGATTATAAAAGGTAAAATGAAAGTAGGATTATCAAAAGAAGAATTAGAATTTATGGCCACCTCCAAAAACATATTGAAAGCAAGCAGGATGGATCTCCCTGTGGTCCTTGCAAAAGGTTTTAACGCCGCTACAACGGTCGCAGCAACTATGATAATAGCTGAACTTGTTGGAATTAAAGTCTTTGTAACAGGGGGAATAGGGGGTGTACATAGAAACGCTCAAGAAACGTTCGATATCTCCGCAGACCTGCAAGAACTTGCGAAAACAAACGTGGCGGTGATATCTGCCGGACCTAAAGCTATATTAGATCTTCAATTAACTAAAGAATACCTCGAAACTTTTGGCGTACCAGTGATCGGATATCAAACGGACGAGCTTCCATGTTTTTTTTCAAGGGAAAGTGGGATAAATGTAGCTTATAGAGTAGAAACTCCTAAAGAAATCGCATCAATAATGAAGACAAAGTGGGACTTGGGCCTACAAGGGGGCATTTTTATTGCAAATCCTATTCCTAAAGAGTATTCACTGAATTTTGAGGAAATAGATAAAACAATAGACAACGCAATAGAAGAGGCTAAAAAACAAAAAATAAAAGGTAAGGAATTAACCCCCTTTCTCCTTTCAAAAATAAACGAATTAACAAAGGGGGATAGTTTAAAAGCAAATATTGAATTAGTCTACAACAATGCCAAACTTGGTGCAGAAATAGCAAAGGAGTTTAACATCCTATCTTAGGGGAAAGGAATGATGTATTTGAAAGAGAAACCTATTAAAAGAGTAGCTGCAATTCATGATCTTTCAGGTTTTGGGAAAGCTTCTTTAACCGTGGTAATCCCTATATTATCTTCTATGGAGATTCAAGTCTGTCCAATCCCCACTGCCATACTATCAACCCATACAGGAGGATTTAAGGAATACACTTTTTTGGATTTAACAGACAACATGAAAGACATCATAGAGCATTGGAAAAAAATCGACTTAAGTTTTGATGCAATTTATAGTGGTTTTTTAGGGTCAGAAAAACAGATAGATATTGTGTTAGAGTTTATACAATATTTTTCACAAAAAAATGAAACCCTAGTAGTTGTTGATCCAGTAATGGGAGATGATGGGAAACTTTACGCTACCATTACAGAAGACTTGGTCAAAGATATGAAAAAACTAATTTCCAAGTCCCATGTAATAACACCAAATTTAACGGAAGCCTGTTTTCTCTTGGATGAAAAGTACGACCAAGATATTAGTGAAGAGATGTTGAAAAGCTGGGTAAAACGTTTGTCAGACATGGGACCAGAAGTCGTTATTATAACAAGTGTTCCTGATGAATCTAAATCAAAAATAGGGGTATTAGCTTATGAAAGGACAAATAATAGGTTTTGGAAAATCACCAATAACTACATAAAAGCTTTATACCCTGGTACAGGGGACGCTTTTGCAAGCGTTATCGTTGGTAGTCTTTTAAACGGAGACAGTGTACCGATGGCAATAGACAGGGCTACTCAATTCGTGTCTGCGTGTTTAAAAGCTAGTTATGGTTATAAATATCCCCAAAGGGAAGGCATACTCTTAGAAAAAGTGCTTGATACTTTGAACGCCCCGACATTTTTACAAAGCTATGAGATTTTTTAGAAGAGTTTTTGTTGTATAATATTAGAAAGGAAAAGGTTGGTGTTTAAAAGTCATGAATTTATCGGTGTACTCAGAAATCGGAAAATTAGAAAAAATCCTTCTACATAGACCGGGAAAAGAGTTAGAAAATTTATCTCCTCATTATCTTTCTGATCTGTTATTTGACGATATTCCTTTTTTGTATAAAGCTCAAGAAGAACATGATTACTTTGCAAATGTTTTAAGAGACAATGGTGTAGAAGTTTTATATCTTACTGAATTGTTGACAGAAACGCTTAATGATATAGATTTAAAAGAAAAATTTGTCAAAGAGTTTTTACAATTCTCAGAAATATACAATAGCTTCATTTATGCTCTTTTAAAAGATTATTTGTTTTCCTTAGATACCAAAGAAATGGTGGATACTATAATATCAGGTATACGTTCTGATGAACTAGAAATAAACAGGAACATCTTCTCTTTGAGGGTTAGAAGAGCAGATATGGAATTGCCTTTTTTCCTTCCTCCCATGCCTAACCTATATTTTCAAAGGGATCCTGTGGCGATTTTGGGAAAAGGTGCCTGTGTGAACAGAATGAAAACTTCAGCAAGAAGAAGAGAAGTCATGCTTATGGAATATGTCATAAAATACAACAAAAAATTTGATGGTACCCCATTGTATTACGAGAAGGATTACCCTTATCCAATAGAGGGTGGGGATATCTTAGTGTTAAGCGAAAAAGTTTTAGCGATAGGAATTTCTCAAAGAACTTCACCAGAAGCCGTCGAAATACTTGCTAAAAAGTTCCTCAAAGAAAATAGCGACACCTTTGATAAGATAATCGCATTTATAATACCTGATAATAGGGCTTATATGCATTTAGATACCATATTCACAATGGTTGATTACGATAAATTTCTAGTACATGCAAATTTAAAAGAAGATATAGATACTTTCATTATTACTAAGTCTAAAGAGGGATTCGATTTTTATGAGGAAGAAGAAAGTTTGGAAAATATATTAAGAAAACATCTTAATTTAGATCATGTCGAAATTATTAAATGTGGAAACGCTGATATAATAGCATCACACAGGGAGCAGTGGAATGACGGCTCCAACAGTTTGGCAATAGAACCTGGAAAGGTTATTACCTACGACCGAAATTACATCACCAACAGAGAATTAGAAAAATCGGGGATAGAAGTTTTAACCATACCGTCCAGTGAATTATCTAGAGGAAGGGGAGGCCCTAGGTGCGCTAGTATGCCACTTATAAGGAGGAGATACTCTTGAGAAAAAAAGTTTTGATAATGGGAGCTGCAGGTAGAGATTTTCATAATTTCAACGTTTATTATCGAGATAATCCTGACTACGAAGTTGTTTGCTTCACAGCCACACAGATCCCTGACATCGAAGGAAGGCTTTACCCCAAAGAACTCGCTGGAGAGTTGTATCCCAATGGGATACCCATAGAATCAGAAACAAATCTAGTCAATCTTATCAAAGAAAACAACATCGACGAAGTTGTGTTATCCTACAGCGATTTACCCTTTTCGTATGTAATGGAAAAGGCTTCTTTAGTGCTTGCTAGTGGGGCAGATTTTACACTTCTGGGTCCAAACAATTCCATGGTGAAATCCAAAAAACCTATTATTTCGATTTGTGCCGTTAGGACCGGATCAGGGAAAAGTCAAACAACGAGGAGAGTTTTGGATATTCTAAAAAATAAAGGTTTAAAAGTAGTTTCAATCAGACATCCAATGCCTTATGGGAACCTAGTAAAGCAAAAAGTACAAAGGTTTGCCACTTACGAAGATCTAGATAGACACGAATGTACAATTGAAGAAAGAGAGGAGTATGAACCTCATATAGATAGGAACTCTGTCATCTATGCAGGTGTTGATTACGAAGAGATATTGAGACGGGCAGAAGAAGAAAATCCCGATGTTATATTATGGGATGGGGGCAACAACGATTTTTCATTTTATAAACCTGATTTATCTATTGTTGTAGTCGATCCACACAGAGCCGGTCATGAAGTATCCTACTTCCCTGGCATGACCAATTTAATTATGGCAGATGTTTTAGTTATCAATAAAGAAGAAACAGCAACATTGGAAGGTATTGAAAAAGTAAGAGCAAATATAGAAAAATGGAATCCAAACGCAACAGTGATCGATGCTGCATCTCCCTTATTCGTTAAAAATCCTTCTATTATAAGAGGGAAGAGATGCCTTGTTATTGAAGATGGCCCAACCTTAACTCACGGCGAAATGACTTATGGAGCCGGTTTTATAGCTGCCAAAAAATTTGGAGCCTCTGAAATAATCGATCCAAGGCCTTATGCAGTTGGTTCAATAGTAAATACTTATAAGAAATACACTCATCTTGATAAAATACTTCCCGCGATGGGTTATGGAAAAAAACAGATAAAAGAACTGGAAGAAAGTATCAATAAATCCGATGCTGAAGTTGTGATTATAGGTACACCAATTGATCTAACAAGAATTATGGACATAAAAAAACCAACAGTTAGGGTAACTTACGAGTTACAAGAAATCGGTAAACCGGATTTGGAAGAAGTTTTAAGTAATTTTATAGCCAACAAATGAAATGTGTGAGAGATGCTCATTTAGAGCATCTCTCGTTGATGTTTTTTAATTTCTAAATTATTTAAGGAATCCGCTGGTTGGAGGTGCGTTTTGTGGCAAATGTGTATGTGGTAGGAAAAAGAAAAAGAGGCAGAAGAATATGGCTTATTTTGATAATAATTATCGCTATATTAGCGGCTTTTTTAGGATTCATGTTATACAGATACAACCAATTCGTCAACAATCCTGTAGCCTCATCGAGCAAGCTAACCTATACGGTATCTTATGACGATGGGCTATATTTTATAAGGGTTCTTAACGATAACAGGAAGATAATGATAATCAAAGTTGAAGAGGGGACCACTTTCCCAGAGTCTTATATTACTTTATCTTCTGAAAGTTTAGATAAAGTTTCAAATGATTTTTTGGAGTTGTTTGATCTTAACTCTAATTTTACTTACTATTTCTACCTAAATGATGAACTTGCCAACGAGCTTATAAGTAAATTAGGTGGCAGCAATTTAAAAGGTATCGATGGATTTTTTGACGCTTTGAAGAATAGTGAGATAAGATTTTGGCAAGTCTTTAGTTTGAGAAAATACGTAGATATAGTAAAAGATTACAATAGGTCCACCAATTTGGACGAAGAAGGGATTTATGCTCTCATTGATGGCTTTTCAAGGTACTTTATAACCAATTACGATAAATTAACCGTTCCACTCCTATTAAATGAGCCCCTTCAAATTAATATAGCAAATCAAACAATTGAAAGAAAATACGCCGATGTAGAGGCTTTTGAAAGGATCAAAGAGCTCGTGGAGTGATTATTAGTTGAAAATAAATATTTTAAGAATTTTATCTTTCGTTTTTCTGATTTTTTTGACACTCAGTTTTATAATACCTTTAGTTAAGAATATTCAATTAGATCGATCTTCCATTGAACTTCCTTACTATTTTTTGGTTCTGGGAAAAGATGAAAATATTGAAAGTTCAACAAGAACCGATGTTATAATCTTAGGGGGGATCGATAAAGGGAATATAGTTTTTCTACCCATACCAAGGGATCTTTTGATCACTATCGATCAAAGAGAAAGGCGAATAAACTCTGTTTTCGAAATTTACGGCATCGAAGGACTTAAAAAAGAGGTTGAAAAATTAAGCGGTGTACAAATTTCGGATTACATAGTTTTTGATTATTCCATATTTAAAAGTATTGGTGATTTATTTGCTCCAATAGATATATACATAGAATCTGATATGAGTTACCAAGATTATCATCAAAATTTACATATAGATTTTAAAAAAGGATATAATAAGTTAAATGGTGAAGAATTATTGTATTATGTAAGGTATCGAGATACATCGGGAGATTTAGGAAGAATAGAGCGTCAAAAAAATGCTGTAATGGCTTTATTGAATGAGGTCCAATCCGCTAGTATAAATAAACTCATTGAAGCGATTGATATAGGTTTATCTAACACCATTAATTCTTTTGAAATCAAAGATCTACTTTTTCTGTATAACCAGGTGAAAGATGCTCAGATGGAATTCATCTCGTTCCCCTATTTAATCAAAGATAGCTATGTGGTCGTTGACGAAACTAAAATACCCCAAATTCAATACAAGTTGAAAACTTTTAAAACATATTCTAATCAAAACAATGATAAATCAAAAATAATCATCACCAAAAACTTTTCCAGCAAGTTGTATAATTTCTATACCTATGTTTTTGACGTATGGAAAAAACCAGGCTATCAGATCAAGGTTTTGGACGAAACCTTTGATGGTTTAAGTGATCAGTATTCCTATGTGCTTTTTAGGAACGTTGAAGAACAAAGAAAAGAAAAGATAAAAACAGATTTGAAAGAAACATTCGGAACAAACTTCATCGAAATAGAAGACAAGTACAAATATTTTCAGTTGATAAACTTTATTTCAGAAAATTTGCTCGATCCAACGGTTTATGATGCAGTGGTGGTTCTTAATGAAAGGTGGTAAAAGAAATAGTCCAACCTTACTTTTAGCTATTTCTTTTTTCACAAGGTCGAAAAACAACTTTAAATTCTCTCTCATCGCTATGATAATAGGGGTATGGGGTATAATAGTAGTTACTTCAATAATAAATGGTTTCGATAGCTTGTTAATAGATTCAATAACTAATTTTTATCCTCATCTTGTTGTTAAAGGAAATTACACTCAAAACTCTTCAGAAATAGACAAAATTGTAAATTTCAACATCACCTCTGTAGCACTTATAAATCGATCTAAAATTGCTTTTTCTCAACTTATGGAATTGGATGATCTATCATTCTATGAAGGGTTTGTAAATGAGAAAACTAGTACAGATGGACTTATAATGGGAAACAAATTAGCAGATAATCTCAATGTTGATATTGGCGATACCATAATAACTGTGAGAACAAAAGGACTATTACCGATTTTCCAAGAAAGCACCATTACGGGAATATTTGAATCTGGTGTAAGCTCATACGATTCAACTTTTATTTTGTCTCAAGATTCGAATCCAAAAGAGTACACCGGTATTTTTTTGAATAATCCAAAAAAAGCTAAAAAATTTAAAGAAAAATATCTTTACGATTACTCAGCCCTTACTTGGGAAGAATCTAACGAAACTTTGGCTAAGGCTGTCCAGGTTGACAGTGTGTTAGCCTTTATGATAACTTTTTTCATTCTTTTGATTTCTGGCTTCAGTATATCAAACTCTGTTTCTTTCTCTGTCTTTACTAGAAAGAAAGAGATAGCTATTTTAAGGGCTCTTGGTTTTCAAAGAACACAAGTATCTACCGTTTTTATATTAGAAACTTTTTTAATGTCTCTATTAGGATTTGTTATTGGAGTTATTGTTGGTATTTTAACATGCTGGTTTCTAATTATTTTAAAGATTCCTTTACCTGAAGGACTCTTTTATGTAGAATATTTACCCATTAAGATAACCGCTAACTCTTTTTTAATAGCTTTTTTAATAAACAGCTTTGTATCCATTTTTTTTAGTTATATTGCATCAAGGCGCGCATCGGGTCTCAATATCGTAGAATCTTTAAAAGAGGAATAGAGGGGGCATCTTAATTTGGTGGAAAAAGCATTTGTTATGATAAAACCTAACGCCGTTAAAAGGGGACTAATTGGTGAAATAATCAAAAGATATGAACAAAAAGGCCTAAAAGTTGCCGCTATGAAAATGATAAAGATGAAAAAATCTCAAGCTGAAGAACTCTACAAAGTACACCAAGGTAAGGAATTTTATCAACCATTGATAGAATTCATATTATCCGGACCCGTGGTTATTATGATTTTAGAAGGTCCAAGGGCAATTGAAGTTGTTAGAAGTATAAATGGTGAAACGGATCCACTAAAAGCCCAAGCAGGAAGCATACGTGGCGAATTTGGAATAAGTGTCAGAAAAAATATTGTACATGCTTCAGATTCGATCCAAAGCGCAGAACAAGAATGGGGAATTTTTTTTGAAGAAAATGAAATTTTTGAATATCTTTGTGGCTTTGAAAATGAGTTGTAATAAAAAAAGAGGTGAAATTCATGAGGGTTGCAGGTCTTATACTTTCAGGTTCCACTAAAGATAATTTAGATAAGTTAACATTAAAAAGGACTAGCGCAGCCGTTCCTGTTTTCGGTAAGTACAGAGCGATAGATTTTACGTTAAGCAACATGGTGAATTCCGGTATCACAAACGTAGGAGTCTTCACTCAATACAATCCCAGGTCTTTAATGGACCATTTAGGAAGCGGGAAAGAATGGAACTTGGATAGAAAAAGAGGGGGACTATTCATACTTCAGCCATTTATAAGCCCTCAAAGTCATAAAATGTACTACGAAGGAACAGCGGACGCATTATTCCAAAATTTAACTTATTTGAGAAGATCCTACGAAGATTTTGTTTTAATCGGCTCTGGAGATCATATATACAATATGGATTTTAGATCTCTTTTCAAATATCACGTAAAAAACGGTGCAGATGTTACTCTGCTAACAAAAACCGCAGAAGAGGGAACAAATTTTAGCCAATATGGACAAGTCATTACAGATGAAAATAATAGGATCACACAAATATACGAAAAGGACTCCAAATATCGCTCAAGTAAGATTTTTTTGGGTGTTTACTTTATAAACAAAGCATTTTTGTTGGAAATGCTATATGCCAACGTACCAAATGGTAAATTCGATCTATTAAAAGATATTATCATACCCAATTTATCCAGAATGAGAGTTTTTTCTTACGAGTTTGACGGTTACTGGAAAAATATAAAAAAATCTGTGGAAGATTATTATAATATTAATATGGATATTCTAAAAGAAGAGGTGAGAAACGAATTATTTTATCTCCCAGAAAGGAAAATATACACCAAGCTCAAAGATTCAGCTCCACCGAAGATAAACGT
This sequence comes from Petrotoga sp. SL27, assembly GCF_002924605.1. NCBI lineage: Bacteria > Thermotogati > Thermotogota > Thermotogae > Petrotogales > Petrotogaceae > Petrotoga > Petrotoga sp. SL27. The sequence continues at coordinate 90,870 of NZ_JAIP01000012.1, forward strand.
TAACGCCGAGGTCTCCAATTCATTTATATCTGACGGTTGTATAATAAATGGAATTGTTAGAAATTCTGTGCTATCGAGGGATGTGTACATTGGTGCGGGTTCTGTAATAGAGGACTGTATAATATTACAAGGAAGTTATTTAGAGGAAGGAAGTATAATTAGAAAGACCATAATTGATAAAAACGTAAGGATAAGATCAGGGAAAAAGTTGGAAGGTATAGGTAACGAGATCAACGTTATAGAAAAAGGGGCTGTTCTATAAAGGAGGCATTGAAATGCGTGTTTTAGCTATCATTTTAGCTGGAGGTCAAGGAACAAGACTTGGAGTAATTACAAACAATTTAGCAAAGCCAGCAGTACCCTTCGGTGGGAAATATCGAATGATTGATTTCACTTTAAGTAATTGCGTTAATTCAAATATAAATACAGTAGGTGTTGTCACTCAATATATGCCACATCGGTTGGTAGAACATTTGGGTATAGGTAAACCGTGGGACCTGGATATAAAAGGTGGAGGTTTGCATATTTTGCCTCCTTATTTAAGTAGATCAGGAACTTCTTGGTATCAAGGAACAGCTGATGCGGTTTATCAAAACATCGAATTTATAGAAAGGTATAAACCTGATTTTGTGTTACTTTTGTCAGGGGATCATGTATATAAAATGGATTACAACGATATAATAGATTATCATATAGAAAAAGATGCCGATGGTACAATAGCATGTATGGAAGTACCAGTAAGCGAGGCACATAGATTTGGTATAATGGTCACCGATCCTTTCAATAGAATAATCGAATTCCAAGAAAAACCAAAAGAACCAAAAGGGACCTTGGCTTCATTAGGAATATACGTATTTAAATGGAATTTTCTAAAAGATGCTCTCATAAGAGATGCCAAAGATAACACTTCTGAACACGATTTTGGGAAAAATATAATTCCTAAATCGCTAAAAGAAAATCATATGCTTTATGCCTTCAACTTTGAAGGTTATTGGAGAGACGTTGGAACTATAGAATCTTATATGGACTGTAATTTGGAGATAATTTCATCCCTGCCACCTTTAGATCTTCACGATGAAAGTTGGAAGATATACACTCAATCTGAAGAGTTACCACCGGCTTTCATTGCAAAAGGAGCCAGTGTTGTAAAAAGCTTTGTTAGTGAAGGCTCAGAAATATACGGAACGGTTGAAAATTCTGTGATCTTTCAAGGTGTAACCATTTCAAAGGGAACTTATGTAAAAGATTCCATAATAATGAATAATGTATTTATCGGTAAAAATTCCTATATAGAAAAAACGGTTATTGCTGAAAATACTGTTATAGGTGATTCGGTTGAGATAGGAAAAGGCAAATTCGCGGAATCAAAAATCGATAAAAAGATCTATAATTCAGATATAACTGTAATAGGTTTCAATTCAAAGATAAAAGACCAAATGATAATAGGAAAAAATTGCGTCATAGACAACGAGGTAGACTTAAAAGATTACGATGTGGAAGAAATAAAAAGTGGGGAAGGAATATTGAAGTGAACAAAAGACTTTTTAGAAAAAAATACATTAAAAAGGGGATAAAATATGGACTTTTATGCATTAAAATTTTTAGCAACTTCAAATTTAACCGGTGAAACATATGTGGGATATATGTTTGGGAAAAAGGCTCAAACCCCTTATTTTAATGTACTTTTGTTGACTAGGGCTCAACTTAGAGAAGTCGACCTTCCGGATATTACAAAAGATTATCTTGATTTCAAATCAGACATCGATATGTTGTATTATCAATTGTCTAAGGAAAAAAATAATAATCTTCTAACTCAGTTCAAAGCTTACTTCTACAGCAAGCTTAAAAAAATGAGATTTGAGATCACAGGAACAAAAATCTTCATGGCTATAGAAGATGAAGACGTCTATGTATTAAAATCAATTTTGAGCGATATTTTAAGTGAATGGTCCGGAGATACAAAGATCAAATTGGTTGCACAGAAATTTGATTATAAAGATCTAACCTGGATATCAGCCGTAAAAGAAAAAGGAGAAGAAGGTTTAAAAGAATACTTAAACAGAGAGGACGTTAAAGATGCAACGGAAATCTATCCAATAATAGACCCCATAGAAGGTTATTCCGTTTCTAAATTGGATATAGGTGAACCTATAATTGTTTTACCAATAGAAAATAAGGACGAAAGCGAAAAAAAAATTGGACAAGTAGTCGAGGGAAAAATCATATCTAAAGAGTTGATCCCTTCAAGCAACTATATATTTTTAAAAGTAGATTTAGGTAATGGGGCTTTGGGTAAATCGGTAGTTCACAGAGAGTTAAAGGTTTCAGTAGACCAAAATCGGCTTCAAATTTTAAGAAAATCTCAAGAAAAAAAAGAGAATGAAACTGAAACAAAAATTATCGGAGATCTTTATAACCAAATGAAAAATGATAAAAGTGTGCCTCCTGATAAAAAAATAGGTTCATTAGATATACTAATAATAAGTGGTTTCTCAATAATAGGGATACTTTTGATAATCTTAATTGTTATACTACTGGGACGGTTCTAATTTGAAAGTTGTGTTGACTTTTGTCATTATGATTCCAACGTTGATCTTTTCTGTACTTTCATATCAATATACCTATCAGATTCTTGAATACAGAAATTTGAAGGAAAAAGAAATCACAGAAGCTTTTGAATTAATGAACAAAGTGGAAGAAATCTTTGCGTTAACGCCTCAAGAGTTTTTTAATGGTTATGAAATTAAACATTCCATATCGACAACAACGAAAGAAGCAACTATTCATGTATTTGAATATGAGGGATATGACTTTGTATACATTGAAAACACCGAATGATAACAAATATATCGAAATAATGAAGGAATGGAGGAATACTTAATTTGCGTTTATCGTATGCAACAGCTGTAGAACTCGGTTTAAAAAAAGGAAAAATTAACTTTTCAAACTACACAGCTTATCTCATGATCGGGGAAAAGTGCCTTTTCAACTGTTCTTATTGTGCACAAGCCAGAGACGCTCAAAGTAAAGCAGAGCTATTATCAAGAATCAAATGGCCCGAAATATCTCTAGAAACTTTTAAAAGTATCTTCATCCCAGCAAAATTTAAACGTATTTGCATCCAAGTTGTTTCTTCTTTAGATTATTGGACTGACTTAAACGAATTATTATCTTTCTTGAAAGAAAAAGAAATACCTATATCTGTTTCTATAAGGCCAAGAAATATTGAAGAAGTTAGAACCTTGTTTGAAAAGTACAACGTTGATAGGGTTGGAATAGCCATAGATGTAGCAAACAAGGAACTTTTCTCAAAAATTAGAGGTGGTAAATACGAATTCTACGAAAAAATACTCAAAAATGCTTCAAATGAGTTCCCTAATAGAATTACAACACACATAATCGTGGGATTAGGAGAAACTGACAAAAACATTATAGACTTTTTATTAAAAATGAAAAAGTTTAAGATATTGGTAAGTCTTTTTTCTTTTACCCCCATAAAGGGTACAAAATTTGAAGGCCTTTTACCTCCTTCTTTATCTAGGTACAGAAAAATCCAGATTGCTAGAGAAATCATCCTACAATACGATGTAGAAAAAACTGATTTTCTTTTCGATTCAAAGGGTAACCTTCAAAAGTTGCCTGAAGTTGAGGTAGATATTGAAGAAGCTAAAAAAACCTCAGGATGTCCGTGGTGTACACGTCCTTTTTACAATGAAAAGCCAACAGAAGAACCATATAACGTCCCTATACCCCGAAACATCAATCTCTAAAGTTTCTCTTTTGCAATTTGTCCCCTTGCCTCAACTATTTTTTCAACCTCATCGGTAATTACACCATCGTACAAACCTTTGAATGTGTGTAAATCCTTGGGATCATTCACCGTCCATAAAAATATCGTAAAACCTTTTTCTTTCCATTTATGCAAGAGCTCTTTAGAAAGTTCTATATTTTCTTTTAAAGCATTTATCCAAAGATTCAAAGAATAAAGATTTATCTCCTTATTCAATTCATCTACGTAATTTAAAGTATCATATTCAATCAGTAATCCAATCTTTGCACTTTTATCTAAACTTCTGACCTTTCTCAAAGCTTCAATTTTAAAAGAAGAAAACAGGGTTCGCTCAAGTGCATTCATTCTTTTAGTAATTTCGTAAGAAGGAAAAGCCGCTTCAACCTCTTTGATTTCCAAATTAAGAAGAGCTTGGTCATCTAAATTAGATATAACTTCTTCGACTGTTGGAATGGTCTGTCTATTTTTAAAACGTATTTGCTTTAACTCCTCGTAAGTTAATTCCTTCAACTTTCTGTTGTCAATGCTATCGTCATGAAGAACAACCAAGGTTCCATCTTTAGTTAATCTCGAATCATATTCAATCCCGTCGGCGCCATACTCTCTCGCTTTTTTAAAGGCTTCTATCGTATTTTCGACAAATTTTGCCCTGTAACCCCTATGCCCCAAAATCACAAATTCATTCATAATTTTTTAATCATCCTCCTAGGCAAGTAATGTGATAAAATAATTATATCATTAGAGCATTTCTTGTTCCAAGAAAGGGGAAAAATTATGAAGGCATGGGAAAACGAATTTAATAGAAGAAGAAACGCAAAACCAAAAAAAGATCACTTCGAAAAATGGGAAGATGTAGAAAAAATGAACGTTTTCCCAAAAGAGACATTAATAACCCTTTGGGAGAGTAAAGTTCCAGGTTCTAACGCTCCAGAATCTCTCATCGTTGGTGCAGTCCAATCCTTAGAAAACATGGGAAAAAACGTAAACCAAGCGGAGTTATTGCTAGATAAAGGCTTCGAAGCATTAGAAAATAAAGATTACTCTAAATTAAAGGCTATAACCTCAGAAATTTTCTTTTCCCTTTCTAAAGCCAATTCATTAGACAATAACGAATATGAAAAATATGATAGACCTTTGGACTGGAACGAACTCTCTATCTCTTTTCCTAAGCAAAAGTCTAACAATATTGACAATCTAAAAGACAAGATTCATGGTGGTTGGTTAGGTCAACTTGCAGGTGGATCTATGGGAACCAAAATTGAAGGATATACCCATGATGCGTTGGAAGAAACATATCCTGATCAATTGGGTACTTACATAGGTGAGGTTTCAACGATTAACGATGATGTAACCTATGAATTGATTTTTCTCAAAACTTACGAAGAGAAAGGGGAAAAGATCTCTTCAAAAGATTTAGCAACAAATTGGATATCGTACATACCTTTTGGATGGAGTGCTGAGTTGATAGCCCTTGAAAATATCAAAAGAGGAATATTTCCACCCAAGTCAGGATCTTTTAATAACCCATTTCAAGAATGGATAGGAGCACAGATGAGATGCATGGTTCATGGTTTATTGCGACCTGGCGATCCATACAATGCAGCCAAGTTAGCTTTCATAGATTCACAAGTATCCCATAATGGTAATGGTATATACGGCGGCATACATAGTGCAGTCATGACATCTTTGGCTTTTTCTGAAAAAGATCCAAGAAAAATCATTGAAAAATCATTGGATTATATCCCCAAAAATACTGAATTTAAAAAAGTCGTAGATAATGTAGTAAAATATTGTAAAGCAAATCATGATTGGATCAACGTCCTTAGAAAAACAGAGGAGGATTTTAAAAAGTATAATTGGGTTCATCTTTATCCCAATACCGCCTCGGTTTTAACTTCTCTGTGGTTTGGAGAAGGGGATTTTGATAAAACGATGAAAATCGTGTCTTCTTTCGGTTATGACGTTGATTGTAATGCCGGGGAGGCAGGTACGATATTGGGTATAATATATGGTGCAAATGATTTTCCTTCTTATTGGTCAGACCCTTTGAAAGACACGTTGGAAACCTATTTACCAGATTTCTCAAAGATAAAAATATCTACATTGGCAGAATGGACATTTCAATTAAGTGCCCAAAAAGGGTACAAATAAATCGCAAGGGGAGGTGTAAAATATGAAAAGATTCACATTTTTTATGTTCATTGTTATTCTCTTTTCTTTCACAGTTTTTGCAGTGCCACAAAAGGTTGCTTACGTAATAAACGGTTCCCTTGGGGATCAATCCTTTTATGATTCCGGTTACGCTGGCATCAAACAACTGGAAAATGATTATGGGGTTCAAACAAGGGTAATTGAATGCAACTTTGATCCTTCGCTCTATTATCCAAGTTTACTCACAGCTGCGAGGTGGGCAGATGTTGTATTCGTAATCTCTTATGGCTTTGAAGAAGAATTAAAAACCATAGCAACACAATTCCCAAATAAGATTTTCGTAAATATTGACACCATAGTTGAAGATGACCAGGGTATAATATCAAACGTCGATTACATCGAAGAGGAAGGGGCTTTCATGGCTGGAGTTGTAGCAGGTATCGTTACATCAATGACAGAATTGGAAGGAATAAATCCCCAAAAACTAATAGGAGCAGTAGGTGGAGATGACGATATAGTAATAAGATCCTTTGTATATGGTTATGAACAAGGAGCACATTACATAGATCCTGAAATTGAAGTAAGAACGATATACGTGGGGAGTTGGGATGATCCTGCAAAAGGGAAACAAGCCGCTTTACAACTTTACTCTCAGGGTGTGGATGTAATATTTCAAATCGCGAGTTTAACAGGATCGGGAGTTTTACAAGCCGCCCAAGAAGTAGGGAAATATGCTATTGGCGTAGATTCAAATCAAAATGGTCTTGCCCCGGGTCACGTGATCACCAGCGATCTTAAAGAAGTTGGAAAATCTATTGAACTAGTTTTTAAAGACATAGTAGATGGAAGATATGAACCCGGTACGTTGTACAAACTCGGATTAAAATCCGGAGCGGTAGGATTGGCAATCGATGAGTACACATATAAGATTCTTCCTAAAGAAACTGTAGAAAAAATATTACAGATTCAGAAAGATGTTACGGATGGAAAAATTGTGGTCAAAGAGTATAGAGAATAATCATCCATAGGTGGTTCTAAATGTCATACATACAAATGAAAGATATATATAAAGTATATCCACCTGATGTTTTAGCATTGGGAGGAGTGAATTTCTCCTTAGAAAAAGGAGAAATTCATTCTATTATAGGAGAAAACGGAGCCGGAAAAAGCACGCTGATGAAGATCTTATACGGGATGGTACCTCCATCCAGTGGTGAGATCTTTATCAATAATAAAGAACAAAAAATAGCTAACCCCAATGTAGCTATTCAACTTGGTATAGGTATGGTTCACCAAGAATTTATGCTCGTTCCTTCTTTTAAGGTATACGAGAATGTTGTTTTGGGTTTAGAAAAGACAAAAAATTTCGGTTTCATAGATAAAGAAAATATTTTAAATGAGTTAGTAGATATTACCAAAAAGTTTAGTTTAGTTGTTGATTTACAAGCAACAACTTCTAACCTCTCTGTTGCATCTCAACAAAAAGTGGAGATCCTAAAATTGTTGTATAGAAAGGTTGACACATTGATTTTTGATGAACCAACAGCGGTATTAACCCCTCAAGAAACTCAGCAACTATTCAAAGAAATAAAAAATATTAGAGATACGGGCAAAACCATTGTTTTTATAAGTCATAAATTGGACGAAGTATTGGAAATCTCAGATATTATAACAGTTATGAGAAGAGGAAAAATTATCTCAACTTTAAAGAACGATAACCTCTCAAAAGGCGAATTGGCGAAAATGATGGTAGGTAAAGAAGTTATGCTTACAGTAAAGAAAGTTCCAAAAGAACCAGGTAAAGAGATTTTTAAATGTGAAAATTTAAGCGTTATTTCGAATAAAACAAAGATAAACCTATTGTCAAACATAAATATTGTTATTAGATCAGGGGAGATAGTGGGTTTGGCAGGTGTCGAAGGCAATGGTCAATATGAGATTGTACAAACAATAATTGGTGAAATTTATCCACACCACGGAAAAATATATATAGAAAATAAAAATATCACAGAGCTCCCCATCAGAAAAAGAAGAAGACTAATAGGTTATATTCCTGCTGATAGAAAAAGATATGGCTTAGCTTTGAACGCTGCTTTAACAGAAAATCTTTCCATGACACACCATTTAGGTGAAAAATTATCAAAATTTAAATATATCATGGATTGGAAAAAGGCTAAAAGATTTGCAAATAATCTGATCAAACAATACAACATCCTTTCAAGAAGTATAAACGATGTTCCTAAAAGTCTCTCAGGAGGTAATCAGCAGAAATTAATAGTTGCTCGTGAATTCAGCCTCGATGCACCATTTTTGCTTTTGGACCAACCAACAAGAGGATTAGATGTTGGTTCAATAGAATATGTTCATAACGTTATCCTTGAGATGAGAGAAAAAGGGAAAGGGATTCTGATGATCTCTGCAGATCTAGATGAACTTTTATCTATGTGCGATAGATTATACGTTGTACGAAAAGGAGAAATAGTCGCTGAATTAGACCCCAAAATTCACTCAAAAGAAGAAGTTGGCGAATACATGTTGGGGGCTAAATTATGAAAAGTTTGAACAAAATACTAACAGGAATCGTTGGTATATCCTTATCTTTTCTTGCAGGTGCGGTTTTGATCAAACTTCAGGGGAATTCGCCTATTGATGCCTATCGAGCATTATTTGATTACGGACTAGTTTCATGGTTTTCTCTTTCTTCAACTTTAAACAACGCTACTCCATTGATATTAACGGGTATGGCTGCAGCGATAGCCTTTAATTCAAACGTAGTGAACCTTGGGGAACCAGGGCAACTGATTGTTGGTGCTTTGACCGCTGCACTTTTGGGATACTATCTCCCCATATCTGGAATCGTAGGAATAATTATTGTTTTGCTAATTTCTGGTATCGTTGGTGGTTTATATGGTGGTTTGGCTGGTGTACTAAAAAAATATTATAAAATGGATGAATTTATAACCACTCTAATGTTGAATTTCATAGCTGATTACTTTACCTTGTACCTGGCAACATACCCATTTTTGGATAAAAACTCTTACGTTCCTGCTACTCCTATGGTAAGAAAAGAATTATTTCTTCCCACTATAAACGGAATAAATGTTAGTTTTTTCATAGCTATTTTTATGGTCTTTGTTTCATTTTTTGTCGTGACTTATCTAAAAAAAGGTTACGAATGGCGTATGATGGGATACAACTATAATTTTTCAAAGATTGGGGGATGTAAAAATGAAGAAAATTTAATCTGGGTTATGTTTTACACAGGTTTCCTTTCCGGGTTAGCTGGGGCTCTGCTGATATTGGGTGGAACTCAACATAGATTTATTAAAGGAATCGGAGCAAACTATGGTTGGGATGGGGTAATGCTTGCCATAGTTGGAGGCAACGGAGTGGTTGAAACATCAGTTTTTGCCATATTCTTCGGATTTCTTAAAGCAGGTGGAATAGGTATGGAATTCGAGGTATCCATACCTTCTGAATTCACAATGGTTCTTCAGGCTATAATAGTTTTATTAGTGGTCTCAACAAGGAGTACTATATCTTACTACAGTGATAAAATCAAGGCTTCTTTGAAAGCAAAAAGAGTGGTGAAATCCTCTGACTGATATAATTTTTTTATTAATTAGAGACAGCTTTAGCAGCGCAACTCCTATACTTCTTGCAGCGTTGGGGGGGACTTTTACCTATTACACTAACGTGTTCAACATCGCTATGGAAGGTATGATGCTCATCGGTGCCTTCTTCGGAGTTTTGGGTAGTTATCTTTTTCAAAGTTGGGCAATGGGCATGTTGTTTGCAGCCATTTCTGGAGCTGTTGTTTCTCTTATTTTTTCTGTTTTTGCACTGTACCTCAAAACGGACGAATTTCTAACAGGAATCGGCATAAATATGCTTGCTTTGGGTGGAACTACGTATCTTTTAAGGAATATTTTCAATGTAAAAGGTGCCTTCATATCCCCAAAGATCGAATCTCTTCCAACATGGGATATACCTATTTTAAATAAAATCCCCATACTATCAGAAATATTGAACAAGCATCCCTTTATTGTTTACTTAGCAATATTTTTAGCTTTGTTGATAGAAGTTATAATTTTTCACACGAAATTCGGTCTCAGACTGAGAGCAACAGGAGAAGATCCGGAAACAACAAGATCTTTAGGCATTAGCCCTAATAACATCAAGTTTGTCTCTATACTACTTTCAGGTATACTTTCTTCCCTGGCTGGAATATTCCTATCCTTAGGCTATGTTACTCTTTTCAGCGAAAATATGTCAAACGGCAGAGGATGGATATCCTTGGCTATCATAATTTTGGTAAAAGGTCGACCTTTAGGAATACTTTTAATGTCTTTGTTGTTCGGATTTTTTGAAAGTGTGACTTTCACTCTTCAAAACTTTAATATCCCATCACAAATCACTTCCATGTTACCTTATGTGATTACGTTATTAGTCTTATTTTTATACAGTTTCAACAAAAGCAAAGAAGAAAAATGAATAAAACTAAGAAAACAAAAGAAAAATTGAGTTAATTAATTATAATTCCCTCTAATTTCCTCTAATCATCCATAATCAGGTTTGCAATTTAAATTATTTAGAGATATACTTTAGTTAAGTTGTTTCGAAAACGTTTGCATAATAATTGTAACAAGGTGGTTCTTATGAATACACACGTAACCATAAAAGATATAGCAAAAGAAGCGGGAGTTTCCATATCTACTGTTTCAAGGGTGGTAAACAGTTCCTTACCAGTAAAAAAAGAAACGAAAGAAAAAGTTTTAAAGGCAATTGAAAAGTTGAATTATTATCCTGATTCTCTTGCCAGGAGTTTAAGAGTTGGATACACCAAGACGATAGGGATAATCATTCCAAATATTGCCAACCCTTTTTTTGCAACTATAGTTAGAGGGGCAGAAGATTTTCTAAGATCAAAAGGCTTTTCTTTGATGATATGCAACTCTGATAACAACATTATTGAAGAAAAAAAATTATTTAAAACATTGATTGAAAAGAAAGTCGATGGGATTTTATACTCAGGCATAGGTGACCATGTTGAAAATCTCATAAGCAGAAATGTAAAAACCGTTTTCATAGATAGAATCATTAAAAGTAATAAATTTTCTTATGTTTGTTCTAACAACTACAATGGAATGTATAAATTACTTGAATATTTATACAATTCAAATCACAGAAAATTCATATTTATAAGCGGTAAAAAAGAAATATTCAGTGCAACTGAAAGATTAAGAGCCTTCCAAGATTTTGCAAATGAATATAGGATAGATTTTAAAATATATGAAGGAGAGTATACTCGTGAATCAGGGCTTTCGGTGGCTAAAAAGATAAAAAATCTTCCTGACGTTGTGGTATGTGCAAACGATTTGCTGGCTTACGGAGTTATAGAACATTTTAAATCAAAGGGTTTAACAGTTCCAAAAGATTTAAGCGTCACTGGCTACGATGATATCGCCTTTAGTAAAATGTTCTCACCACCTTTAACAACTGTAAAACAACCTATATATGAAATGGGAAAAACGGCTGGAGAAATGATCTTTACAATACTTTCAAAGAAAATAGATCACACTCCTGTGAAACAGTTTGAGAACGAGATAATAATTCGGGAAAGTACGAGGAGGAGAAGATAATTTGAAAAAGCAAGGTATATTCAATTCTAAGATATCATACTTTGTTGCATCGATGGGGCATAAAGATATGTTAAGTATAGTTGATATGGGTTATCCTATACCCACAGAAGCTACATTTGTTGACTTAGTTTTTGATAAAGGTATGCCAAACTTTATTGATACTATAAAAATGGTTTTATACGAATTAGAAGTTGAGAAAGTTATTATTGCTGATGAGATGGAGGCAAATAATCTTAAAAATTATCAAAAAGTGATAGATATATTTTCAAATATAGAGATAGAAAAAAAATCCCATGAAGAGTTTAAAGATTTAGCAAAAAATTCCAAATTTTTTATAAGAACTGGAGAATGTACACCCTTTTCAAACATCATATTGATTTCAGGGGTGATTTTTTAATGTTATTAGAAATGAAAGATATCACAAAAACCTTTCCAGGGGTTTTAGCCCTTGACAAAGTAAGTTTCAATTTAAAAGAAAAAGAGGTACATGCCCTCCTTGGAGAAAATGGGGCTGGCAAAAGCACTTTAATTAAAATACTTGGGGGAATTTATCAGGCAGATAGTGGAGAAATAATTTTAAATGGGGAAAAAGTAATCTTTCGATCACCCATAGAAGCCAAAAAAAGAGGAATAGCCATAATACATCAAGAATTAATGCTTGCTGATAATATATCGGTTGCTGAAAATATATTTTTAGGAAAAGAAAAAGGTAATTTTTTCAATCTTGATTTTAAATCTATGGCTATTGAAGCAAAAAAATATCTTAAAATGCTTGATTTTGATATAGATCCAAAGGTAAAGGTTTCTAAGCTCAATGTATCAGAAAAGCAGTTGGTGGAAATCGCTAAGGCTATAGCATCAAAAGCCAAAATTATTGTGATGGATGAACCTACCGCTACAATTACCGAACATGAGACACGTACTTTATTTAAGGTTATGAGAGATCTTAAAGAAAAGGGTATTTCTATCATTTTTATAACTCATAAACTTGAAGAAGTTTATCAAATTGCGGATAGAGTAACCATCCTTAGAGATGGTAAATTAGTAGGTTCTGGAAATTTAGAAGAACTAAACCAAGATGAAGTAATAAAGATGATGGTAGGAAGAGAAATAAAAGACATGTTTCCTAAATTTAATAAGGTGAGAGACAAAATTGTTCTAAAAGTTGAGGAATTTGAAGTTCCTGGTAAGGTCTACCCAGTTTCTTTTGAAGTTCGCGAAGGGGAAATATTTGGAATTACAGGATTGGTTGGTTGTGGAAAATCGGAACTGGCATTGGGGCTTTTTGGAGCATACAAGTCAACTTTCAAAAACTTTATTGTAGATAACCAAAAGGTAGAAGAACTAAAGACTCCGTCGCAAGCTTTAAAAAAGGGTATAGTTTTGGTTCCTGAGGATAGAAAGTCTCAAGGACTTGTTCAGATATTGACTGTTGTTGATAACATAACCATTCCCAATCCTGAAGAATTTGCTCCAGTTTTTAATATCGATTGGAAAAAAGCTACAGAAGAAACTAAAAATCAAATCCAAAAATATAATATAAAAGTATCATCTGATAAACAGAAGGTGAAAAACTTATCGGGTGGAAATCAACAAAAAGTGGTATTAGCAAAATTTTTGTTAAAACAACCAAAAATTGCCATCCTTGTAGAACCTACTCGGGGAATAGACGTTGGAGCTAAAATAGAAGTTTATAAGCTTATAAACGATTTAGCTAATAAAGGCATAGGAGTGATTTTAGTGACTTCAGAGATTCCAGAAATTTTGGGGCTATGTGACAGAGTCATGATAATGCACAGAGGAAGGAAAACGGCTTTATTGGAAAAGGAAGAAATGACACCAGAAAATATACTAAAAGCTGGAATGGGGTTGGTTGACATTGTTTAAAACTCTCTTAGATTTTATGAGAAAAAATCCGGCCCTCGTTGGTTTTATCATTTTGTTTGTAGTACTCTCAATTTTTACAGACAGTTTTTTTAATTTCTATAATATTGTTAATGTTATTAGGCAAGTTTCAATAATGGCTATAATGGGTTTTGGAATGACACTTGTAATAATTTCTGGAGGAATAGATCTATCTGTTGGTTCAACTTTTGCTTTTAGTGCTGTTGTTATGGCTTCTATAGTCAAAGATGGAAGAGTCCTACTAGGAATAATTGTAGGATTATTAATTGGAGCAGCAATAGGGGCGTTTAATGGAATTGTTATCTCAAAAGGCAAACTCCAACCTTTCATTGTAACTTTGGCTACAATGGCAATAGGAAGGAGTTTAACCTTAGCATATACTGAAGGAATCCCCATCTCACTTTTTCCAGATAGTTTTAGGTTTTTGGGAAGAGGGGATATATTTGGGATACCTGTGCCTATTTTGATTATGTTAGGTATATATTTTCTTTCCCTTTACATACTGAAAAAGACAAAGTTGGGATTGTATATATACGCAATTGGGGGAAATGAGGAAGCAACAAAACTCAGTGGAGTAAACGTGGATAGATATAAAACCATTGTTTACATGTTGAGTGGACTTTTTAGTGCGATAAGCGCCATAATTTTGACAGCAAGGTTGAACAGTGCTCAAGCCACATTTGGACAAGGGTATGAACTTGACGCGATAGCAACAGTCGTTTTAGGTGGAGCTAGTTTAGCTGGAGGAAAAGGCGCAGTGTTAGGAACTCTGTTTGGTGCTCTTCTTCTGGGAACAATTAACAACGGAATGAATTTAATGAATATTTCCCCATTTTATCAAGATTTAGTTAAAGGAGTCATAATACTTTTAGCTGTTCTTTCGGAAAAAGAAGAATAAAAACATTTTTCGATAGGCGAAGGGATAATGCTTCCACTTTCCTTTTGGGAGGGGAGCGGGGGGAGGGCGCTGAGAAAAACATATCAAAGGAGGTAGAAAAAGATGAGAAAGGTACTAGTATTTGTTTTGTTAGTGTTGTTCGTTTCAACGTTTAGTTTTGGTGTAAAGATAGGTTTATCGGTTTCAACGTTAAACAACCCGTTTTTTGTCGATTTAGCCAACGGTGCAGAAGATAAAGCTAATGAATTAGGGATAGAACTATTGGTAGTCGATGCTAGAGATAATCCCGCAAAACAACTAAACGATGTAGAAGATTTGATATTACAGAGAGTAGACATGATTTTAGTAAATCCCACCGACAGTGATGCTATTGTATCAGCTATTGAAGAAGCAAACGACGCTAAAATCCCCGTAATAACTGTTGATAGAAGTGCAAATGGAGGAAAAGTTCTTCTCCATATAGCTTCAGACAACGTTGCTGGAGGAAGAATGGCAGGTAGCTTTATTGCCGAACAATTAGGAGGAAAAGGAAAAGTTATAGAATTGGTCGGAGTACCCGGAACTTCTTCTGCAAGAGAAAGAGGTCAAGGTTTCAACGAAGAAATATCGAAACATCCTGATATTAAAGTGGTAGCCAGACAAACCGCAAACTACAACAGGGCAGAAGGATTAACCGTTATGGAAAATCTACTTCAGGCATATCCTGATGTAAACGCCGTTTTTGCCCATAACGATGAAATGGCTTTAGGGGCATTGGAAGCAATAAAGGCTGCTGGTAAGTTACAAGATATAATAGTAGTGGGATTTGATGCGACTCCCGATGCATTAGCTTCTGTTGAAAAGGGTGAACTTAGTGCAACCATAGCTCAACAACCCTACACAATGGGAGAGATGGCAGTTGAAAAAGCTTATGAATATTTGAGTACAGGAACAATTTACTTCCCTGTCCCACTTCAACTAGTAACAGAATAACTTAAAAGGGGGCTTTATGCCCCTTTTACTGAAACTATTCAAAGGAGAGAAAGTCTAATGATCGCTGTAATTGGTAGCAGTAACATGGATATAGTATTCAACGTTGAACATTTTACACTTCCCGGAGAAACTCAGAAGGCCCTTTCATTAGATTTTTATTTTGGTGGCAAAGGGGCGAATCAAGCCGTTGCAGCCGCTAAGTTATCTGAAAAGCCTGTTTACTTTTGTAGTTGCTTAGGTGATGACGAGTATGGCAACCAAATTTCACAAAATTTTAAAAAGTATAAAATCGAAGGTTATTATGTGCAAAAGAACGAAAAAACTGGTAGGGCATATATAGAGGTTGATAAAAGTGGTGAGAATAGAATAATTATTTTCTCAGGTGCTAACGATAATGTAGATAGAAATAAAATAGATAAGTTTTTTGATAAATATGGTGATGAAATAGATATTTGTTTATTGCAGAATGAAATTCCCATGCACAGCGTGGAGTATGCTATTTCTAAATTAAAAGAAAAAGGAATAACTATCATATACGATCCAGCCCCTGTTGGAAGTACAAGGATAGAAAGTTTAAACGATATAGATTTTTTAACTCCTAACAGTAAAGAGTTTATGTTCCTTTGTGAAAAAGAAAGGAAAACAGCCTCACGGCAGATAAGTATAGATTTCGATGAATACAATCTAGGTAAATCAATGCTTGAATTTAAAAGAATTAGTAAGGTAAAAAATTTGATTTTGAAAATGGGAGATAAAGGTGTTGTATACATCGACAAAGATGAAAACTTTGGGAAAATTAAGCCTCTAAAAGTAAACGCAGTTGATAGTACGGGAGCAGGAGATATCTTCAATGGTGCTTTTGCTGTAGCTTTTTCAGAAACAAAGGATTTACAGAAAAGCCTTAATTTTGCCAATACCGCTGCTGCAATCTCTGTTGAAAGAAAAGGAGCCCAGTCTTCGATCCCAAAAAGAGAAGAGGTATTAAAGCCCCTGTCATGAATTATTACTGTACAACTGATGTAAAACGCCATTTTTTCTTAAAGGCACGAATAGTTTATACATGAAAATTAGTGCAGTAGTATAAAACACGGAGCTAATTAAAAACAAGTAGGTATAACCACTTGGCAATACACTTACTATTCCGAATATAAATGCAGCCAAAGACCTTGTCAAAAAATTAGCAGCGTTCCTAAGGCTATATATCGATGTTACTCTATTTTTTGGAAGGGCACTCAAAACAGATGATGTTTCGACGGGGTTAGTCATATTAGTGAAAGTAAACCTTAAAGCGTAAATACCAATAAAAATAAAAGGGTTTCGAATAAAACCTAAACTTATAATCAACGGAATAACTATCCCATTTAAAATGAATGTATATTTAAAAGGACCGAACTTTTTTCCAAGCAGTGGCGAAACGGCAGAGCCTGCGGCTGCTCCAAATTGTGCAATTGATAAAGATATACCTATCAAAGAAGGAGACATGTTGAACAGGTCCTTGTATATAATATTCCCAAAATTGACAAACAGTCCTGCTCCAAAAGATATCGCTGCTGTTCTTAAAAGATAGTACTTCAAAATGTATTTTTCTTCTTTGTTGTACTGGGAAAAATCTAAAACTTTTTTAAGGGTAACTCTTTTATCTCTAACGCTTTCGGGTAATTTTCTTAATAATATGGGTGATATGGCATAACATACCCCTGTTATATATAGAGTTAACCTTAAACCCAAATATTCTCCCATAAAACCACCTATGAAGTTCCCTAAAACACCACTAGCCATAAAAATAGCAAAATTATATCCAAAAGCAGCCCCCCGGGTTGAACTATCTGTAACATCCATCAAATAAGAATCCAAGAGCAACCTTCTAGAAGTCATAAATCCACCGTTCAAGAATCCAAGGACTAATAAAATATTTTCATAAGGAAAAGTACTTCTTATCAACAATAGAATGCCAAAACTTAGAGAAGATATAATGATCATTTTTTTCTTTCCGACTCTATCCCCAAGAATTCCTATTAAAATCCCTAAGATAGCAGCCCCCAACATTTCAAAAGAGGTCATTCGGCCAATGAACTGGTTCGTATAACCCAAATCTCTTAAAAATAAATTAAATACAACCCTATAAATTGCCCAAAAAGAGCTACTTATGGAGGAAAAAATGAGCAAATTAATAACCTTTTGTGTCAGTTTACTCACCTCAATATAGTTAGCTTGTCTAACTATATTGTACCACCATTATTTAGAATCTTTTTGGAATTTTCATTAAATTTCTTTTAAAAGCAAGATATGTGACTATCGGCTCTTGGTTCGGTGCCCCCTATCAGTACACCATCCTCTGTTTTATATATAAATTGTCCCCTTCCAAAATTAGAAGAATTTAATGAAATTTCTATTTGATGACCTTTATCTATTAAAGACTCAAGTATATGCTTTGAAAATTCTTTTTCTACCATAATTTCTTTGTCTTTCACCCACTGCCATCTTGGTGCATCCAAAGCTGCTTGAGGATTCAAATGAAAATCGATAAAATTATTAAGGAATTGTATATGGCCCTGTGGTTGCATATACCCTCCCATAACTCCAAAAGGCCCTATTGCTTTTTTGTCTTTGGTTATAAAACCGGGAATAATGGTATGATATGGTCTTTTTAATGGTTTTAAACAGTTGTGATCCTCTTCATTCAAAGAAAAACTTGTTCCTCTGTTTTGAAGACTTATACCCGTATTTGGAACCACTATTCCAGAACCAAATCCCATATAGTTACTTTGAATGTAAGAAACCATATTTCCATCTTTATCCGCAGTTGCAAAGTAAACCGTTCCTCCAGAATACGGATTTCCTGCTTGTGGTAACAGTGCATCTTCGCTTATAAGCTTTCTTCTTTGTTTTGCATATTCCTCAGATAAAAGCGATTCTACAGATACTTTCATATCGTCTATATCCGTAATATATTTTAAACCATCGCTAAAAGCCAACTTTAAAGCTTCTATTTGTTTGTGATAACTTTCTGGATCTTCTTTACATTTCATTTCAAATCCTTTTAGTATGTTCAAAGCCATCAAAACAATTATACCTTGTCCATTTGGTGGTAATTCCCATATGTCAAATCCTCTGTAATTTACACTAAGCGGTTCCACCCATATAGGTTCAAAACTTTCCAAATCTTCCTGACAAAAGTAACCTCCTGTCTTTTTTGAAAAACTTAACATCTTTTGAGCTAATTCTCCTGAATAAAAACTTTTTGCCTTTGTATCTGCAATTGATTTCAAAGTCTCTGCGTGATAAGTTGATTTCCAAATTTCTCCAACATCGGGAGCGTTCCCATTAGGGGCGAACACTTCAAACCAATTTTTAAAAATTTCGCCCTTCAACTCTTTTTTATACCTTTTAAAAGCGTTCTGCCATGATTTGGCCGTTACAGGCGAAACAGGGAAACCTTCACTTGCATATTTGATGGATGGTTCTATCAAATCTTCAAAAGGGAGGTCACCAAATCTATCAGACAAAGTTGCCCAGGCAGCTGGAGCACCTGGAATAGTAACTGATTCCCATCCATATGGAGGGATTTTTTCAAACCCTTTTTCTTTCATTAATTCTAAGGTGAGATTTTTTGGAGCGTATCCACTGGAATTCAACCCATATAATTTACCTTCTTTGTAAAGTATAGCGAATGCATCGCTACCTATACCGTTGGAAGTAGGTTCTAAAACTGTCAAGCTTGCTGCCACTGCAACAGCTGCATCAACAGCATTTCCACCTTTTTTTAAAATTTCTACACCTATCTCAGAAGCTAATGGATTTGTTGTTGCCACCATTCCGTTTTTTGCATAAACAGGAATCCTTTTTGAAGGATAAGCAAATTTTAAGGGATCAAACATTCGAACTACTCCTTTCTTTTAATCTGATTTTAAGGAATGTAATCTATTATATCATTAGAATCAAACAAATTAATGCGGAGCATATATACAAAGTTCTAGATTTCTATAAATAGTTTAACGGGTTAATTTCAGGAGGTGACGTAATTATGATAAAAGCAACAAAGTTTACTAGTATATTATTAATTTTTTTATTGTTCGTATTTTCATCTTTCGCAAGTAACACATCTTACGCTAGATTACCAGATTTGGATAACTTGTCTTTAACTTCTGCTACTCATGGTAATCTCAATTTATTAGAATTGATTAGTCAGGCGGAAGTGGACCAAAAAGAAAAATCAACGATTACTATAGGTGTATATTATTTAGCTTTTACAGATGATCACACTATAAAAATAAAAGAATTAAATGATCTATACTATAATCAAGACTACAGTTCAGATCTTAACTCTATGGAAAGCACATCCCATAACCGATCTAAAAATCTTTCTGACAAATTGATCAAATCTGATCCAAACGTCAAAAATAAAAATTATAAAAACGATTACTCTTATAAAATTGATATAACAAATAAGTTTGTTCAGAAAAACAGTAGGTTAGATTCCATAGTTTCTATTAAACTTTTTAAACAAAATACACCAGATTTAATTGAAATTCAACAAAATGTTTTTATTTTTTCTTAGAGATATAAAATAAATATGATATAATCAACTATAGAATTAGTTATTTTTTATCATAATTTCTACAAAATCTCAGTGAGGAGGGAACAAAGATGAAAAAAGTTTTTGCAACGTTGTTAGTAGGTATGTTAGCTGTTTTTAGTTTTGCTGCATTTGAAGTAACAGGTGGATATGTAAATACATCTCTAGCCGCTACTGATGTAGATGCAGTAGAAGATGTAATGATGCAAGGGATTAGTGTAGGTGCAAACTATTTGTTCGATGGATTGGGTGTAGAAGGTGGAGCAGTGTTAGTCGGCGGTTCTTTTGATTACTATTTCCCAACTGACTTTGCTACTAATGCAGCAGTTACAGCTTCCGCTACTGCTACTGAAGAGGTAGCTCAAATGATGGTGGGCGTGAATGCTGGTTACAGGCAGAGCTTAAATGCCTTCTTCCCAGACTTACCATTTGGAATGTATGTCCAAGGCTTGTTTAACTATTCCTTTGGATTAGGAGACGATAAGGTTCTAGCAAATAGTTTAGGTTTCGGTGGTGGAGCTGGAGCAAGCTTTGCAGTTCAAAATCTTGACATGAATGTAGGTGCAGA
This sequence comes from Petrotoga sp. SL27, assembly GCF_002924605.1. Classification (NCBI taxonomy): domain Bacteria; kingdom Thermotogati; phylum Thermotogota; class Thermotogae; order Petrotogales; family Petrotogaceae; genus Petrotoga; species Petrotoga sp. SL27. Next base: position 111,372 of record NZ_JAIP01000012.1, read on the forward strand.
TGTTTTATTTGAAAAGCCCACATTAGCTGAAGACTACGACGAAGTTTATAAAGGTGAGTTCCAGTTGAGGCCAAAGTTCAAGGTTTACGCAGGCTTACAATTCTAATTTAAAAGTAAACATAGAAAACTAAAAACCTCCTTTACGGAGGTTTTTTATTACAGCTTTTTTCTCATTTCGATAGCAACTATTCTATATCCTGATTTTAAAAAGAAACTTTCTAAAAACTTCAAATATCTTGGTAAAGTAACAACTCTCTGTTTTTGAAAGCCTTTCATCAAATTAATGTGTGTCTCGTCGAATCCAAGATTTTTATACAAATTATACGCAACTTTGTTATTCCCAAAGACATTCAATTCAAGAAATTTTACCTTTTCTTTTTTTAATGTTTTTTCTAGTTCTTTTAAAGCACCCTTTGCAAATCCTTTTTTTTGATACTTAGGAAAAATCCTAATATCGTATATAAACGCTTTTTTAGAACTGTGATTGACAAAAACCCAAATTCTTCCAACGTGTTCGTTATTCCCATTTATAACATTATAACCATAGTTTTTCCCTTTTTTAACATCCTCATTCCAGATGGTATCAATCTGATCTTCTGCTCTTGCCAGGGCTTCTTCGTATGGAATCAACAAATTTTCAGCCAAAACTTTGGCATATTCTTCGTACATTTTCTTTTTGTATATCTCAAATTCTTCTTTGCTCATTAATTCGAGCTTCGTTGCCGACACCTCCAAAAGATGTTATCTTTTCTTTTTTACATAAACAACGGTGGGATCTTTTTCTTTTTTTAAAATCTCTTTTATATCTTCCAAGTTTGTTGTTTTTTCTTCTATAAATATAATAATTTTTTCTAAATCATCTCTGTATAGTATATAATCACCATTGTTGAAATTGTCAAATACAATAAAAGCCTCGTTTGTGTTTTTAAACTTTTCAAATTTTTCAAATTTTTCTTTGTAATCTTCATTTTCTATTGAAGTATAATACTCTGTTTTATAAGGCTTTATGGTATTTAAAATGTTGTAAATTCTTTGAGAAAGGTTCTGGGCAACTGAGAAATTCCCTAAAAACAACAACCCAAACTTTTTAAAATCTTTTTTATAAACATAATTGACTATTTTCTCGGCATCGTTTGAATCATTTAAAATAATGTCAGGGACCCTAAATAAACTTTCAAATTCGTATTGATCTTTCACCGTTTTGTCTTGGGCTTCTTTTACAAAAACACCCAAAATACCTAAGAATATTGCCAACACCCCTCCAATAGCTAAAGTGAGGGTGGTATTTGGTGATACAGGATTTTCTGGTATGTAGGCAGAGTTTATTACTTTGAATTTGTTATCGTACAGTGATGCCTTCATTCTTTCTTGCTCTAAGGCAGCTAGTAAAGTATTATACCTAGCTTGAAGAATAGTTTGCTGTTGTTTTAATAGAAAATATTCGTAAAGAATGGGGGAGCTTTTTGCAATTTCATCATCAATAACTTGAAGCATATTTTCGTACACTTGTTTTGTTACATCAAATAGTTGCAGTTGTGTAATTATCCCTGTGTATTCGTTAAAAGTTTCCATATCGATCGATGCAAGAAAGTTTAAATCGTTGGAAAAAATCGCTTCAAGGTTATTTTCCAATTCATCTTCTAAAACCGTTATTTCTGCTTCCAAAGCTCCAATTCTTGGAGAACTAGGGGAATTTAACTTTAAAGTTTCTAGTTCTATGTTGTCACTCACTAATTTGGATTTTATATCCTTAACAGGTGTATCCTTTTCTGTGTTTGTTAGTATAAACTCTTTAGTTTCTGGACTCAGTTTGAAAATATTATCTTCTATAGCTTGCTTTCTGATTTCTAATTGATTTTTATCAGCGTCTAATTTTAAGATATTCATATATGTTTCAGAATAATAACTAATTAAACTATCGAATGTTTGAGATGAAGTTGAAGAAGAAGCTAACAATTTATTTTTAGTTTGGAAATCCAAAACCTCTTTATTTATCTGATCATATTGCTGAGAAATATCTTCAAATAAAGTTTCAACTTGATTCAAATAAGACTGAGAATCCTCAAAATAAAGGTTTTTTGCATAATCGGTGTAGTAAGAATACACAAGTGAGACAACCGAAGCAGCTAAGCCCGGATCAGAACTTTGGTAACTTATTTCTATCATATTAGTATCTTGAACATTTTGTATATTTATACCTTCTTTTAGTGAATCAATGAGATCTCTTTCTGTTACTTCTGTACCTCTTAACCTTGCAATTAGCCCTTTGTTTTCATTTGATTTTTCTACAAGGTTGAGCTCTTTTACAACGTTTGCCAACACCCAATCGGCTTTCATCCTTTCAATTTCGGTGGTTAGACCAGAGTCAGCCGGTTGACTGATTCCTAATACATTTGCAGCAGCCCCTAAAGAGACAGTTGGTTGGGAAGAACTCGATTTGTACTCTATAACCTGTTTCGCTTCATACTTGGGAGTTGCCATGAAAAACAGATAAAACGCTGTTAAAAAGATAGTTAAGAAGAAAATGATTAAAAAAGTCCATTTTCTTCTTTTAAAAATTCTGAGTATGTCTGAAAAGGTTAGTTCTCTTTCTTCTTCCATTTCCATCCTCCAATTTTTAGTTATTTTTTTACTACGTTTTGAAACTCTGAAAGTTTATATTTAGCGCCCCTTTATTTTGTTTTATGCAAAATATTTTACCATATGGAGCATTTAATTCAAAGGTATTTTTTTATGTTCATATTAAAATCCTTTTTGTACTGCATCAACTCGCATAAACTTCTGAATTGGCAAGAAGAACAATCGTAATATTTTTCTCCTGTTTTTGTATTGCTGTATTTATCGTGCATTTCTTCTAAGAACCTTCTAATTTCTCTTTCTTTTACTGCTATAGGGGTGAAATCAGATTTATTGATATTTTGAAAAACTTTCTCTAACCATGTGTAGAATTCTTTAATATCAAAAGATACGAACTTAACCCCCCGTCCGTGTTGTTTATATATAATATTATTTTTCTGTATTTTTATAAAATTATTATTTTTATATTCTTTTTTCTTTGATACTACCTGAAATTTTAGATACACATCAGAATTTCCTAATTTGTTTTTCCATTCTTCGTTATTTAATAAGGTTAAGTAATAAATTAACAACTGTTCACTTTGAAAATTTTTTGACCTTTTGTAATCCATAATTGAGTATGCACCTGGTAATAGTTGGTTGTCAAACTCATCAAGAAGGTATGCGTAGTTACCGTTTAAAAGATCTACCCTGTCTATTCTGGAAGTTAAGTCTACATCATTAAAATCTCCTATGTTTATCTTTGAATTTACCTCTAACTCAGTAGCTATAACTTGAGAATAAGTGAGATCCATACCTTTTTTGAATTTAATATAGTTTCGATATATGTCTTCTATACTATCAAAAATATCTTCTGTTATTATTTCACTTTCTACGTCTTTTATAGCTTCATAGGTTTGTAAAAAATCGTCGGTATACTCTTCCCAAATATTTTCAACGATATTTTTTATTTCTTCTTTCAATTCTTCTTCGTTGAGAATCTTTTGGGACATATCTTCATATTTTTCGTATTTGGAAAATATTTCTTTCATCACCCTATGCTTTATCAGTCCATCAAAAAACTTCCCAAAATCTTTATCTCCATATAATCGGCCTTCGATTCCAAGATAATACTTAAAAGGGCAATCCACATAAGTAGTAATTTTTGTATGACTTAACCGTCCAAGGTCGGTATTTTTACGTAATTGCCAGTCTGGATTAGTTATCTCTTTTTTTAATCTCTCAATATTAGTGAAGTGTTTATCTGGTAAATATTCTTTCTTTCCATTCAATATGTAATAAATAGTAGCTTCTGTTTCAGAGAAAATATTTTCCGGATCTTTTGGTAGGATTTCTTTTTTAGAGAGATATTCATTGGAATATTTAACGTTCTTAAAGTTGTTTCTAAACTCTTTTTCGTATGGAGAGGGTAGTATTGGTTCACCACTTAGTTTAGCGTTTGGATATGTAAATACAATATTTTCTGCGAAGATCATTGAGATAAACAAGTTTCTTCTACTGATTTTTTCTGAGTGTTTGGCTATTGAGGTCCCCTCGTTACTCATAGATGTGATGAAAGGATTGACCTTTATTGAAGGATAGTTTTCTTCAGTGAAGCCTACAAAATATTTGTATTTTTTCTTTACAAATCTTGAGTCTTCAAGGCTCATTATTTCTACTGTATTATCGTACCTTTCGGATTCTCTGTACGTTTCAATCTGAATAAGAGAAGAAAGTATTTTGTAGAACTTTTCGATTCCTAAATTTTTATCTGATTTTAGAATTTTTTCCAAATTCTCTTCAACATTGAACACCAGTGCTTCAAAGGCTTTTAATGCATTTAATTGACTCTCAATAGGGAGTACATCCTCGTATGTTTTTAGTATGTTGAAATGAGATAGGTAAGTATTTATCCATTCTTTCACCAACTCTCTGTAATCAGAAACACTGAAGTACCTTTTTCGATCTTTGCTTTTTTGGATATCTTCTAAAAGAGAAAATATGTTTCCCAGACATTTTTTTAATTTCCTTAAGTCTTTGAGTTCTTCGCTTATCCTTTCTATTTCTTCTGTGCCTTTAAGTTGAGAATTTCTTTTTTCTATTTCTTTCTCAATAGTATTCAGCCATTTTTCTTTTCGGTTTTTGAGTGAGGATTTTTGTATGTCATAGAATAAGTTCAATCGCTTTAGATAATTTTCTATCTGCTCCATTGTCAGCTCAGTTACTCCTCCGTAACCACTTTCAATCATCGCCAAAATATCTTCAACCTCACAACCTCTCACCAACGTTTTAATCGGTTGAAGAAGAATCAAAACTATTTGGCTTTCGTTTAGAGGAACGTCGTTTTTGAACCTGTAAGGTACCTTGGCATCTTCCAAATAATCCGCCAATAATTTTGCAGTTGAATTATTGGGAACAACGATCCCCAAATCATCAGGCGAAAGATTTTCACTTATCAATCTTCTTTTTATTTCTTTTGTAAGGATTTCTATTTCAGAAACATCGTTGTTCATGGGAAAGATTTCAATATTAGTATTTTCAAAAATCCGTTTTAAACCTTTCCTTTTCGATTGGAACTCAAACCCTTCATTTTTTAAAAAGTTGTGTATATTAGTTATTGAATCAAAACTTCTGTCTTCTATGTTGACCCAAGTAATAAAATGGACCTCTTCAAAGAGATCAAAGAAAGCTTTAAGTGTTTTGTTAACGGCTGGAGAAATATCAAAAAAACCCGAAATAACGACCCTTTTCCCTATATATTTTTTTCCCTCTTCTTTCAACCTGCTAGGTAAAATCTCATAAAACCATTTGTACACACTAACGGGATCGTAATTTCTCTGATATTTAATAGACATATCGAACTTCGTTTCTAAAATATCTTCGAGTTTTCTTTCTAATCTTGTGTAAAGCTTGTACAAATTAGAATTGTTATCTATAGAATCATCTAACAACTTGTATTCTTCAGCGGATTCAACGATTTTTTCATCTTCAACCCTTGAAATTTCCCATTTTTTTTCGAAAATATCTAAGATGTACTCCACTGATTTTTGAGATTTGGATATAACGTTTAGATATTCAGAAAATTCTTCGTCTTTTTTCTCTTCTTCTATTAAGTCCATTATCTCGTTTTCGATGTATACCTTCAAAAAATCTCTATCCAGTATTACAGATTGTGGCTGGTATGTTTTTAGCGTCTCAGTTACATATTGGTTTATAACCCTGAAGGCATCACGATTTATAGTTTTTTTGGTTTGCGAGGCAATGTATTCTGCCACTTGCTTCACATAAAAACCAGAAGGCCCTAGAAACAAAAAGTTCAGAGGGTCTTCATTGTAAAAAGGAAGTATAAGATCTCCAACGTTTTTAAAATGTTCTGGATTTAAGTCAAATAAATAGACCTTCCTCATTTTTTCTACCAGCTTTCTATTTCGTTTCTCACTTCATCGAAGTTATATTCAAATTTGTAAGTCCTATTTTCTCTTTCGTTCCCAAAGAAATCCTTTTCTATATAATCATAGTTGCCAAGGTTATATTTGTATTCTATTTCAGTATTTGGAGGCATTCTTAGAGTTAATTGGTAGGTTCCGTCTTCCATTTTATCAAACCTATAATTTTCATCTCCCACCAACCAATTGTTGAAGTTCCCCATCATATAAATTGAAGCATCTTCTGGTGTATCTTCTGGAACGGAAGTGATTATAAAAGTGACTTCGTACAAATTTTCATCTTCTTCTGAAAATGAAGGTATTTCTGGGGCTGGTGTAGGAGATGGCTGAGCTGTTGTCGAGGCTTTTTGTGAAGAAAAACCAAAAAGCAAAAGAATTATTGCAAAGGGAAGTAAGATTTCTAAAAATCCTTCTTTCAATTGTCTTTCACCTCTTTGATGTGGCAACTTTGTTTTCAGTTAATTATACCATATTTATTATCTCAATTTTCCACATTTGATCAAATAAAATGTCCGTGAAAAAGAATGGTTAAACGGAAGATTAACTCCCTTATATTTCTATTTTTCTATCATCTGTAACTAAAATATAATTTTGTTTCCATTTTTCAACCAAGTTAGCACAGATTTTATTGTATTTGGAATGATCTGCTAGGATATATGCAATTTTTGATGATTTTATAATTTTCTTTTTAAAATTTGCTTCACTCAATTCATGGACATAGAAGCCATCCTCGTTGAATCCGTTAATTCCCATAAAGGCTTTTTTAAACTTATATTTTTCGAAGTTTTGCTCTAAATCAATAAAGTTCATATTACTGCGGATAAATTCTCCGCCTAAAACGTGTACGTTTATTTCAGTGGAATTAGAAAGGGTGTTTATAATGTATAAAGAGTTCGTAACTATGTGGCATTTTTTGTTAGAGTTGATTAATTCTTCAGTAAAAGCAAGGGTAGTGCTTCCTGCATCGATGAATATTGTGTCATCGTTTTCTACAAATTGAACCGCATACTTTGCAATTTCTAACTTTTCTCTTGCATGTCCTGCAATTTCTTTTTGAAATAAGGGATTAAACCTTTCTTTAGCAATCGCTCCACCATGCGTCCTTTTTATAAGTCCCTCCTTTTCCAAATAATTTAAATCATTTCGAACTGTAGAAAAGGAAACTTTTAATATTTGGGAGAGATCAAAAACCGTTATGCTTCCCTCTTTTTCAAGCAATTGAAGTATTCTTCTTCGCCTTTCTTCTGGAATTAGTTTAGTACTATTTGTTTTCATTTAATAAACTCCTCTTTCTCGATAGATATTTCATAATTATTGTACCATATTTTGTAAGGTCCTCTGTGTGAAAATATGGGACACAAGTCTGATTCACTTTTTTGCCAAAAAAAGATAAAATTATCGTTTTTTTGTGAAACTATTTGCGTATTGTAGGCGATTTTTTCGATTTGCGGTTTAAACAATGCCGGTCCATTTGCGGTCTTTGTGTATGGCCCTTTTAAATTTTCGCTTACTAAGAAATAATCTCCAGGAATAGGATCGGATTTTGTTAGTTCCTTGAAGTTATCCGAAAATGAATTAGAACAAAAATGCAAATAATATATGCCACCTTTTTTAATAATATATGGGCATTCGGTATTGTCAAACCATTTAGGTATAGATAACGGTTCGAGAATTTTCCAATCTATCAAGTTTTTAGAGGTAGCTATTCCTACAGTTCCTCTTGCTTTGATCTCACCATCCTTTCTTCTACTACAGAAAACCATGTAAAAATCAGAACCTTCTTGAAAAACATAGGGGTCTCTGAAATGTGTCAAACCATCGTAAGAATTAGTTTCATAAAGATTTGGATCTATTCTTAAAAGTGGTTCGTTGTCTGAAATTCTTTTATAGTTCTTGAAATCCGGGGATTTTGAAGTTATTAAACCAATGAGTTGCTCGTTAGGTTTTTTACTATTTCTTGAAGTGTAAAAGAGATAGTATTCGTTGTTGTAATAAAATGTACTTCCTGTCCAAATAGAGGTATCGTCCCATTTGTTTTTGTTTGCAGATAATATAATACCTTCATATTTCCAATTAATTAAATCTTGGCTTTTGGCTAAGCCTATTGAAGAATGAAAATGTCTTTCTTCAGGGTCTTTTGTTCTAGGTGATTCTAAAAAATATTTGAACCAACTACCTTCTTTGTCCTTGAGAAACCAGAGATCCCAAATGTATTTGTTTTTCAATTTAAAGCATGATGAATTTTGCATCATAAAACATACCTCCTACTTTATTCCTGTGGTAGCAACGCTTTTTACAAACTGGTTTTGTAGGAATATAAATAATATTATAACTGGAATAGTCATCATCGTAGCAAAAGCCATGATATCTCCCCAGTAGATTGGAGCCTGTCCAAAGAACGTTTGCATTGCAACCGTTAAAGGCCTATATGTGTATCCCCTGGTAACCATCAATGGCCATAAAAAGGAACCCCATTGCATAAGAAAATGAAGAATTGCCACACTTGCCAAAACAGGTCTAGAAAGAGGTAAAACGATTTTCCAATAAATTTTAAACCATCCGGCTCCATCTATTAGAGCTGCTTCTTCCAAATCCTTGGGAAAATTTATGAAAAATTGATAGAGAAGAAATATATAAAATGGATTAGCAATAAATGGAATTATTTGAACTTGATAACTATCCAACCACCCCATTTTATTGGTTATGAGCAATAGCGGAATGGCAATTGCTTCAAAGGGAATGATAATTAAAGCTACAATTATTGAAACTAGCATTTTTCTACCTTTGAAAGAGAACCTGGCAAGCCCATATGCCATCATGCTGTTCACAATTAAACCTGCAATTATAGTTGTACCAACGATCAACACAGAATTGAATAAGAATCTTTGAAAAGGCATCCTATCAAAAACATCTTTGAAATTTTCTATACTAATTGTAGTGGGAATGAAACCTTTTATTGATGACATTTGATTGACTATGTCTATCTCACTTGGATTAAGAGACACCGAGATCATGTACAAAAGCGGAAATAAAAAAAAGATGGCCAGGATTATCATTAAAATATAACTAATAGTTCTATTTATAATTATCACTCTTTTTCTACTTCTTTGCCTCATCAAAACACCTCTCTTTCTTCTCTCAGTAGAATTCTTTGAATTAAGGAAACCCCTAAAATAATGAGAAAAAATACAACCGTTAAAGAAGATGCATAACCAACGTTTTGCATCCTAAATCCTTGATTATATATATGTAACATTACAGTATATGTGGAGTAATTTGGACCACCGCTTGTCATAATGTATACTTGATCGAATAATTTGAAAGCGAGTATCGTGGTAGATATAATTACGAAGATACTCGTATTTTTTAGTTGGGGAAGAGTTATATATATAAATTGTTTCCATTTGTTTGCTCCATCTATTGTGGCTGCTTCATACAATGACTCGGGAATTTCTTGCAATCCTGCAAGGAATATCAGCATTTGAAAACCTACGCCTTGCCAAATAGATAAGAACATTATTGCCGGAAAAGCGATTCTTTCGGTGTTAAGAAAATCTATAGGCTCCCAGTTTCCAAATGTAATGAAAGAAAGGATAGCGTTTATCGTTCCCTCTGGATGATACAAAAATGTCCATATTACTGCAACAACTACCATCGTGGTTACGGTAGGTAAAAAGTATATAGTCCTAAACGTTGTACTACCCTTTATTTTTTGGTTTACGAGTATCGCTAAAAATAAGGCAAAAATGGTTTGAAGAGGGACAACTACGGCTACAAAATAAAAATTATTTAAAAGGGCTTTCCCAAAGAGATCATCGCCTAACATTCTAACATAATTGCTAACTCCAACAAATTTTGGTGGAATAGGAGAAATTAAACGAGTATTCGTAAAGGATAAATAAAAAGCAAAAAAGAAAGGAACTATTAAAAATACGATCAGTAAAATACTTGCAGGTAATAAAAAAGGTAAAGCCTGTTTAAACCCCCTTTGTTTATAACCCTTTTTAATACTTTTCTCTACTTTATTCAACTTTATTCACCTCTTTATCCGCTTCTCAATTGAAAAGTTTCCCAACAATTTTAAAAACAGGGTGAGTTTTCTCACCCTGTTCATGGAATTTGTAACAATTAATATATGGGGTAACCTTGGTTAGCTTCGATATCCTGATCTATCACCCTAACTGCTCTGTCCAGAATTTCTTGGACATCTGCACCTCTTATCAAATCTCCTATCATATCTTGGAACGCTAAAGTAATAGCTGGGTAAGCAGGAGTAACTGGTCGAGGAACGGCTATTGTATTTAATTGTTGAGCATAAATGTTGAGTGGTCCTCCCTCTTTGTATAGTTCAGAAAGCTCAATTGCTGAATATCTAGAGGGGACAGCTCCATTAGCATTGGACATTTTAACAATTTCTTCTGGCTGCAAGAGGAATTCCAAGAATTTCCATGCGGCTTCAGGATTTTGAGAGTTGGTTGTTATTGCCCATGCCCAAGATCCCATACCACTAACATGTTTGAAAAATTTTGGAGCTGGAATTAAAACAAGATCATCTCCCAACGCTGCTTTACCTTGTGGATATTCCCAATGTCCAGCCCATTCCAACGGGATTTCACCATTCAAAAATTCTACATTATATCCTGGAGGATTTGAATTGACAAATCCTTGTTCAAACAGAGCCTGTAACCAAGATGCAGCCGCAACAGCTTCAGGACCATTTAATACTCCTTCTGCACTCATGTAGGTTTCTCTGTCTATTAAATCAGCTCCAAATCCTTGGAAAAATGGCGACAATCCGTAGGTGTACCATTCGCCTCTATCGTTTGCTTTAAGATCTAAGGGATAAGTAACTTCTGGTAATTCTTTCAATCTCCTTAGTATATCCATAAATTCGATAAATGTCCAGGCATCTTCTACGTTTTTTGGGATTCTTACATTGGCTTTTTCCAGCAAGGCTTTATTACCCCACAAGGCTAAACCTGAGTCAAAGGTTCCCAACGCGTATATTTTTCCATTGTAAGTCCCCTGGGCAATAATAGAGGGTAAGAAATCTTGTTTCAACTCTGAGGACATGAATTCATCTAAAGGTCTCAAATAACCAGCCCATGCATAATTTGAAACAAATGGTCCATCCAGATCTAACACATCCGGTAAATCTCCAGCCAACGCAGCAGCGTTCACTTGATCGTTGTAACTACCTTCGGGCAATTGAATAGCAACAACTTTAACTTCGTTTTGCATGGCATTAAATCGTTTTACCTGATCTTCTATAACTTCTCTCTCTTCGCCTCTTCCAGAGTGAAACCACATAGTAATTTCAACTTGACTAAAAACAGATATGCCTAAAACGACCAATAAAACAAACAAAATACTTACCACTTTTTTCATTCTAATGACCTCCCCTTATGAAAATTGTTCTTACTTATAGATCCAGAATTAAAAAACAACAATATTCTACAAAATTCTACAACAAATAACAAAAATTGTCAACTTTCAACAGCTATGGTTATGGGTAATTATAGACGATTATTGTCAATTAAAGACAAATAATCCTCATTTTCTTAGTATTTTAAAAATAAATTGGAATAATTTTAACTGATTGCCGATAATAATACCTAAATTCTTCACTTTGTTGTGACAATAAAGATTTTTAAGGTAATTGTTATTTAAATTCTTAAACAAATACCATTTGTTCACGAAACTTATGGTATAATGTAAAAGGTTATTTTGGCCCAAAAAATAAAAAAGGAGTAAAAACATGACAAAATTTCAACACATGGGCCTTTCTGATAACATACTCAACGCGATTGATAGAAAAGGGTACGAAGAACCAACTCCTATCCAAGAAAAGGTTATCCCCTTTCTTTTATCTGGTAAGAATAATGTAATCGGTCAGGCTCAAACTGGTACAGGAAAAACTGCAGCATTTGGCATACCTCTAATTGAAAGATTAGACGAAAAAGCAAACGACGTTCAAGCTTTAGTATTAACCCCCACGAGAGAGTTAGCCTTGCAGGTTTGCAATGAAATCGACTCATTGAAAGGAAACAAAAGATTGAACCTCCTTCCCGTGTATGGAGGGGTCTCAATTGGAAATCAAATCAGAGCCCTCAAAAGAAAAGTAGACTTAGTAGTAGGTACCCCTGGAAGAATAATTGATCATTTGAATAGAGGTACTTTAGATATTAGTAAAATTAAGTATTCCGTCATTGATGAAGCCGATGAAATGTTAGATATGGGTTTTATAGAAGATGTGGAGATGATTCTCTCAAAAACTAATAAAGAAAAGCAAATTTTGATGTTCTCAGCTACGATGCCTCAAAGAATTATTACCCTTGCGAGAAAGCATATGGGAAATTTTAAAACCGTAACTACAGTTCAAGAAAACAAAGAGGATATAACTGTAAAGAAGGCTAAACAAATTTATTACATGATTTCTGAGTTTGATAAAATAGAACTTTTGAGTAGGCTTATAGATATAGACAGTGATTTTTACGGTCTTGTATTTACTAAAACAAAAGTTCAATCAGAAGAGATCGCAAACGAATTAATCAAAAAAGGTTACGAAGCAGAAGCACTAAATGGAGATGTCTCTCAAAATCAAAGGGAAAGAATAATGGATAGATTTAAGAGCAAACGGATAAAAACTTTAATAGCCACAGATGTTGCAGCCAGAGGTATAGATATAGACAATCTTAAATACGTTATCAATTATTCTCTTCCACAAAATCCAGAAAATTATATACATCGTATAGGAAGAACTGCGAGGGCTGGAAATGAAGGTACAGCTATTACTTTTGTCACACAGAGCGAGTATAGAAAATTTATGTTCATTAAGCATTCCTCAAAAGCCTTAATAGAAGAAGCTAAAATACCACAAGCCAAAGATATTGTTAACGCAAAAGTTGAAAAAATAAAAGATGAGATCAAATCTAATCTTTCCAAAGATATAGATCCCATTTATGAAATCTTGGCGGAAAAAATCTTAGAGGAAACCGACCAAGAGCCCAGTCAAATAATTTCTTCTATTTTAAAGTATTTTTATGGTGGAATCTTGAAAGAAGAAAATTATAGCAAAATAAAGGAAGTTAAAAGTTCCTCAAAAAGCAAGGACCAACGGTTATTTGTTGCATTAGGTAGTTCAAGTAAAATGACACCGAAAAAGCTTGCTGAATTCATAAAAAGGGAAACTGGTGTAACCATTAAAAAAATAAAAGATATACAGGTAATGGATAAATTTTCTTTTGTGACGGTTCCTTCCGAACAAGCTGAAGCAATAATAGAGATCTTTAAGCAAAAATCAAAAAGAAAAAGACCACTCGTAGTACAAGCTAAGTCCAAAAGAAATTAGAAAGTGAAGTCACAAATGGATTATGGAAACAACTAGTTCGATTCTGAAGCATTTTTAACCGCTTCGTATACGTTCAAATGTAATCTTTTATCATAAGCTTCGGGTAAAATCCTATTAGGTGTAGGAATACATGAATTTGAAATTGCAAGTATTGCAGAATGGAGCATTTTTTTAGTTATTTTTGACCTTTTCTCTATCGCTCCTTTCATTATTCCTGGAAAGGCTATGAGATTGTTGATTTGGTTAGGATAATCTGATCTACCAGTTGCCACTATACTTGCCCCGAAGCTTTTTGCTAATATTGGATCTATTTCCGGTAAAGGGTTGGCAAGAGCAAATATTATAGGATTTTTATTCATCTTTTTTACCATTTCTTCATTCAAAATATTGCCCCTGGATACGCCTATAAACACATCTGCATCAAAAAGAGCATCTGAGAGATCCCCACTTATATTTTCTGGATTTGTTACCTGTGCTAATTCTTTGTGATATTCATGTAAGCAACTTTCTGGAACATTTTTATTCAACACCCCATTCTTGTCAACCAAAACAAGATTTATAACCCCAAAATCCATCAAAAACTTGGCTATATTGTACCCCGCTGCCCCTATACCGTTAATAACAACTTTAATATTTTTTGCTTTTTTCCCCGTTAATTTCAATGCATTCAACAAGCCAGCCGTCACTACGACAGCAGTCCCCTGCTGGTCATCGTGAAAAACTGGAATATTCATTGTTTTATTCAATTCTTCTAATATTTGAAAACATCTGGGAGCAGAGATATCTTCTAAGTTTATACCTCCAAACGAAGGCTCTAAGTTCTTCACAATAGAAACAATTTCTTCTGGGTCTTGTGTATTTAGGCAAATTGGAAAGGCATCAAGCTGACCAAATAGATTAAACAACAATGCTTTACCTTCCATAACGGGAAGCGCACCATATGGACCTATGTTACCGAGGCCCAATACAGCGCTTCCGTCTGAAACGATACCAACGGTGTTCCAACGTCTTGTGTATAAAAATGTATTTTCTGGATCTTTAGAACATTCTTCTGCAACATCTGCTACACCAGGAGTGTATAGTAGGGATAACGATTCTTCGTTCAAATTGTCAACATTTGAAATTGTTCTAATCTTTCCTCTGAGTATTTTGTGTAATTCTTTTGCGTCCAAGGTTAACACCCCTTAAAAGTTAGAATATCTGATCACCGTTTGTATCTATTGCTACCATTAAAGGAAAATCCTCCACGTTTATGTTGTAAATAGCTTCTGGCCCTAATTCTGGGAAGGCTAAAACTGTTATATCCTTCACACACTTAGAAAGATACGCTGCTGCACCACTTGGAGTTATAAAATAAACTCGCTTGTATTTTACACATAGCTTTACTGCTAAATCACTTCTTTTCCCCTTTCCAACCGTTGCTAACACCCCTAATTTAAAGATCATTTCAAGATACTTATCCATTCTTTCACTCGTTGTCGGACCTATAGCGCCTATCTTAGCGTTCTTTGGAGGATTTGCAGGTCCTGCATAAAATACAATTTTTTCGCTTAAATCTACTGGAAGCTGCGAATTTTTTGAGAGTAATTCTAAAAGTCTTTGATGGGCAGCATCCCTCATAACTATCAATTCACCTGTGTATTGTAAGAGTTCCCTAACCTTTAATTTTTCAATTTCATCTATCTTCAAATTTTATCACACCTTTTCTACAAAGGTAACAATCTAAGGAAACCCCAACTGGAAGTGTTGCAATATGGGTGGGAGCATATTCTATATGTACAGAAAACACCGAAACCCCCTCTTTTAATCCTTGAAAACCTATTTTTAAAGTATTTAAATCTTTTAAAAGCCCTTCTTCAAAGTCTGCATAAATAGGATTTTGATTTCTTTCTTTGAAACTTTTAGTTAATGCTAATTTAGATAAAACCATCGCTTTATCAGAAGTTCCACCTATTCCTATTCCAACATGTAAAGGCGGACAACCTTTTGCCCCGTTTTCTTTCACATGCCCGATTATTACATCTTTTAACTCTTGGACATTGATTGATGGTTTTAACATGAACAAGGTTGAGAGATTCTCACTACCTCCACCTTTCACTAAAAATTTGATCTCTAAGGTATTTCCAGAAATTTGAAATATGTGTACAACAGCGGGGGTATTGTTTTTGGTGTTTTTTCTTTCAAAAAGAGGATCACTCACCAGTGAATATCTGAATGGATTTTCTGTGTATACCTTTTCAGCCACCTCATTTAAAGTTGAAAATATCGGTTCTTCAAGTCTAACTTCGTTTCCTAAAAAAACAAAGAATTCAACAATACCTGTATCTTGACAGAGGGGTAATTTTTCAGCTTCTGCAATTTTATAATTTTCTTTAAGTGCTTGCGAAAATGGGCCATTGTATCCGTCTATGTAAGCCTTTACTTCTGGGTTTATCGTTTCATTGACTTGTACTAAATGGTTTGACAACTTTTCTAATATTTCACGTTTATGTATCATGTCAATCTCCTTTTTTACACCTGCCTACCTTCTTCAGCAACACTAAAACTTACTTTAGTATCCCTTCGTCTCTCCACCAAACCGTTTGTTTTTAAAATTTTTTAATTTCTAATCTTCTATCTTATCGTCTATTTTTTTCCCCTTTTTGAAATTTTAGCATAAAAAAATGAAAAATTAAGAATTTTTAAGTTTTTAAGTTCTAATCGCCTCTAATCGACTTTAACTGTTTATAATTCACTTTAATCGGATTTTTATTTTTAGAATTTAAGAGGTATAATATGAATAGTTAAACGGTTAAGTACTCTTATACTCAAATATTGGAGGAACAACAATGCCACCAAAGAAGAATAAAAATTCTCGAATAACTATTGAAGATATAGCACAGATCGCCCAAGTCTCTAAAGCTACCGTGTCATATGTGATCAACGATAAACCTGGTGTAAGTGAACCAGTTAGAAATAAAATAAAAAGTATAATTGAAGAAACTAATTATTTTCCTAATTCCGCAGCAAGAGGATTAGCAGGTGAAAAGACACATTTTGTAGGTTTAGTTATCCCAGATATTTCTGATATGTTTTATGCCAATATAATTAGAGGAGTAGAAAAAACTTTAAATAAAAAAGATTATCTTCTCACTCTATTTACCACACATGCCCGACCAGAAAGAGAACAACAAGTAGTTAGACTGTTGAATAAGAGTATAGTTGACGGGTTAATTATAATGGCCTATTTTATTACTGATAAATTCATAGAATCTTTGAAAGAAAGAGAGATTCCTTTTGTCTTTATCGACTATCCACCAAAAGATGAAGAAATTTATTCCGTAATGGTTGATAACGAAAATGGAGCGTATGAGGCAACAGAATATTTGATAAAACTTGGTCATAAGAGAATAGCGTTTTTAGCTGGTCCGGAAGTTGCCCGGGATTCAAAGGCAAGATTCAAGGGATATTTAAAGGCATTAAAAACTTATGGAATCAAATTCAACCCTGAATTAGTTGAAAACGGCAATTTTACAAAAGAAGAAGGATATACCGCTACAAAAAGGTTACTAGAAAAAGGAGAAAAAATCACCGCAATTTTTTCTTCAAACGATCAAATGGCAATGGGAGCAATAAGGGCTTTAAAAGAAAGTGGGTACAAAATTCCAACAGATGTCTCTATTGTAGGCTTTGATAATATCGAGGCCAGTTCTATAATAGAACCGCCTTTAACAACTGTTTCACAACCTATCTATGAAATGGGTAAAAAGGCTGTAGATATTATTACAGCTTTGATCAATGGAGAAACAGTTGAAGAAAAAAGATATATGTTAAAAACAAAATTAATCGAAAGACATTCTTGCATAAGAATTTAAATTTTTTATAGATAACTTAACCGATTAAGTAAATATGAATAAAGTTTTTAATAGACACTTTAGAAATAAAATGAGAGTGGTCAAAGGGGTGCTGAAACAAGTTTTATTATTTCTAAAAAGGTAATTTTAAAAATCAGGAGGGAAGATATGTTCGAGACAAAATACGGATATTTCACAGAGGATGGGAAAGAATTCGTTATAACCACACCCAAAACTCCCAAACCTTGGATAAATGTTATTTCTAATGGAGATTATGGAATGATTATTTCTCAGAGTGGCTCAGGTTATAGCTGGAGAACGCATGCTAGTTTAAATAGAATTACACGGTGGGAACAAGATCTAATAAAGGATGAATGGGGCAAATATATATACATAAAAGATGAGATGACTGGGGATTTTTGGTCTCCAAGCTGGAAGCCAACTAGTAAAGAACCTCAAGAGTATAAATTAAGACATGGTCAAGGCTATTCCATATTTGAAACCAAATACTTCGATATAAAAACGAATTTAACTATGTTTGTATCTAAAGATGACCCAGTTGAAATATGGAAGTTAACTATAAAAAATACTTCTGAAAAAGAACGTAAATTGTCTATTTACACCTATTTAGAATGGAATTTGGGGGCCGCTCCTGACTGGCACAGGGAGTTTCATAAAACTTTTATAGAAACAGATTTTTTAAATGGTTTAAACTGTATGACGGCTGAAAAAAGAATGTGGGAGATACCAAATGAAAAAGGTCAAAATTGGAACAGAAACTGGGAATATACGGCTTTTCATTCAGTTAATGAGAAAGTGGCTGGATTTGAAGGGTCAAAGGAAAAACTTTTAGGACAGTACGGAAGTATTTCTAATCCAAAAGCTCTTATTACTGGAGAAATATCAAACACCTATGGAAAGTGGGAAGATCCTATTGCCAGCTTAAAAAATGAAATACTCTTAAAACCCGGAGAAGAAAAAACGCTGATTTATCTTCTTGGAACGGTTTCTAAACAAAATACAAATGAAAGTGTGAGTTCACTTGTTAAAAAATATCAGACAGTAGAAAGTGTTGAAGAAGAATTTGAAAAAGTAAAGGATATGTGGGATAAAATGCTTTCGAAATTTACTGTTGAAACTCCAGATAAAGCCGTAGATTTCATGCTAAATAACTGGTTGAAGTACCAAGCTATTTCAGGAAGATTATGGGGACGATCAGCTTATTATCAAACTGGTGGAGCATACGGTTATAGAGATCAACTTCAAGATAGTCAGATATTTTTGTACGTGGATCCTGAACAAACCAAAAATCAGATAAGACTTCATGCAGCTCACCAGTTCAAAGATGGAAGTGTTTACCATTGGTGGCATCCCATTTCTGAACTCGGTTACAAGAATAATATATCGGATAACAGATTATGGTTACCTTTTGTTGTTCTAAGGTTTTTAAAAGAAACCAATGATTTAGAATTTTTAAAAGAAATTATAAAGTTCCTAGATGGAGGAGAATCTTCTTTATACGATCACTGTATTAGAGCAATTCACTACAATTTAAATCATATGAGCTCAAGAGGACTTCCTTTGATAGGTGACGGAGACTGGAATGATGGTATGAACGCTGTTGGCACCCAGGGTAAAGGGGAAAGTATTTGGCTTGGACATTTCTTGTACGGTATTTTAAAAGATTTCTCGGTCGTCTGTAAGAAGATGGGAGATTTAGCAAATATGCAAAGGTTTATGGACGAAGCTGAAAAGCTTAAAGAAAACATCAACAAATACGCCTGGGATGGAGAATGGTACGTAAGGGCATTCAAAGACAACGGAGAACCGATTGGGAGTAAACAAAATAGCGAAGGTAAGATATTTTTAAACGCACAAACTTGGGCAATAATCAACGATACCGCAACACAAACACGAAGTGAAACAGCTTATCGATCAGCAAAAAAGTACCTGTTTAAAGATTATGGACCACTTCTTTTTCAACCGGCGTTTTTTAAACCTGATCCAGAAATTGGATACCTAAGCAGATACGCCCCTGGAGTTAGAGAAAATGGTGGATTATACACTCATGCAGGTACGTGGGCAATATTGGCAGCCTCAAAGATGAAAGATCCTGAAACATACAAAATCTACAAAAGCTTTATGCCTATTTATAGGGGTTTGGAACCAGATAAATACTTAGCTGAACCATATGTTACCCCTGGTAATGTTGATGGGCCAGATTCTCCTTATTTTGGAAGAGGAGGGTGGACTTGGTACACAGGATCGGCAGCTTGGTATTTCATAGTTGGAGTTGAGGGAATTTTTGGGCTAAAACCTGAATGGGAAGGATTAAGAATAGAACCCATGTTCCCAGAAGATTGGAAAGAAGTAAAAGTAAAGAGAATATTCAGGGGAAAACAGTTAAACATAACTTACAAAAAAAGTGATGAGAGAAAGATTTTAATTAATGGTGTAGAAATCGATGGAAACATTATTAATCCGGAATTATTTGAAGAAAGTATTTTGAACGTTGAAGTACTTTTTTAAAAAGTATAAAAATTTTAGAAACAATTAATTTTCAAAAAAATGAGATTTTGTTTTTAAAAGGGTTACAGGGCGGAGCCCTCCCACACCCATCCGGGCGGGCTGCTGGGCGAAGAGGAGCTAAAGCAGATTGTATGTAACTTAGAATGATGGAGGTATTTTAAAAATTTTTAGATTCTAGAAGTATGGTTTAAAGCAAGTTTTAGAGTCTAAAAAGAAAGAAATCAAAATTCTATAAAAGGAGGAATTTAGGATGAGTAAAAAAAGGTATTTTTTAGTATTAGCGGTTGTGATGTTATTTTTATCAGCTTTTTCTCAAGTCGTAATACATGATTTCGAATCTACTGTAGGTTTGAACAATGATAACACTGGAGCAACCTTTGAACTGAGTGGTAGATATGTATACAACGGTAAATTTTCTACGATCGTAGTACCTTCAGGATCATCTGAAGAGACGAAGTTAGCCTTTGAATTATCAGGAGAAAGATTGAGTAAATGGTTGGGTAATGATACATTGCAACTATCCCTTTACACAAATCCAAATAGTTCTTTAAAACCTAACAATTTTTTTCTTGGTATGGCTGATGTTACTGAAGGCTGGGAATGGGTTGATGGGATATTCTCTGAAACAGCACCAAAAGATGGTTGGAATCTAATAAAGTATAGATTATCCCAAAAGATGCAAGATATTTCGATTGAAAACAAATATATGCTTTACTTTTCCTTCATGCATTCTGAAGGATCGACAAAAATTCCTTTAAAAGATCCCTTTTACGTTGACAACTTAGTTGCTTTAAACTCTCAAGAGCAGCTAACAGAAACAGTATATATTTGGAATATGGACACGGTTGAGGAGATAAATACTTTTGGTAACGATAATACAGGGGCTGTTTTTGAATTAGCTACAGACCGTGCAGCTGAAGGGTTATACGCTATGAAGATTATTCCCAACGGTGAAGCAATAGAAACAAAGATAGCAATTGAACTTTCTGGTGAAAAAATTATCTCTTGGTCAGATACCAATAAAGTAACAATGAACGTTTATATACCAAAAGAAAATAAAATAAAACCAACGATGTATTTCTTAGGTATGGCAGATTTAACAACTGATTGGCAATGGATTGGGGGCGTATTCTCTCAAAATAGAGTGACTGATGGATGGAACAAGATAGAATTTGAAATAGCTGGAGATATGAACAAATTAAAAGAAGGAAATAAGTACATGATTTATTTAGCTTTCGCTGGTTTCAATCAAAACAATGAAAAAGTACCTTTAACGGAACCATTCTATGTAGATGGCATTTTTGTAGAAAAATCATCAAAATCCAAACCCACAGTTGATGAATTGTTAACTGCTGTTCCTACAAACCTTAAAGAAGAAGTGAAAAACCTTTTAGAACTTGACGATGAAAGCTTATTAGATGAAATACAAAAAAGAACCTTCATGTACCTTTGGAAAGAAGTAAACCCTGAAAATGGTTTGGTAAAAGATAGAAGTACGCCAGATTCAGCTTCAAGTATAGCCGCTGTTGGAATGGCACTTTCAGCTATTCCAGTAGGTATTGAACGGGGATGGATAACTTATGATCAAGGTTACAAAAGAACGTTAACAACGTTAAAAACCTTTGTAGAAGGCAAAGTCGAAGGAATCAATGGTTTTTACTACCATTTTGTGAACATGAATACTGGCAAAAGAGAGTGGAACAGCGAGGTATCTTCTATCGATACCGCAATACTCGTTGCCGGCGCATTGACAGCCGGAGCCTATTTTGAAAATACGGAAGTAGATGAACTAGCAAATAAATTGTATGAAAACGTGAATTGGCAATGGATGCTTGATGGTGGGGACACTTTGTCCATGGGTTGGAAACCAGAGGCAGGTTTTTTAGGTGCTAGATGGGATTCTTTCAATGAAGGCTTACTCGCCTATGTGTTAGCTATTGGCTCACCAACCTATCCAATCCCTGCAGATTCATGGGACAAAATTTTTAGACCCGTAAAAAACGATACATATATTTATCTACCTCAAGAAACACTGTTCGTATATCAGTATCCTAATATTTGGATAGATTTTAGAGACAAAGAAGACAAATACGCCAATTATTTCAACAACGCAGCCGCCGCAACAAGATATAACTGGTTATATGCTGTACAGAATCGTTTTAAATACGAAACTTACGCCATGGACATCTGGGGTTTAAGTGCTTCTGATGGACCTACAGGATACAAAGCTTACGGAGCTGTTGATGGGAACAACGATGGAACGGTTGCACCCTATGCATCTATATCATCTATACCATTCACTCCTGATATATCAATGAACGCTATCAGAGGAATGTTGAGTAAATATGGACCGTTAGTATGGGGCGAGTATGGATTTTATAGTGCATTCAACGTAGATGAAGTATGGTTCTCTGATCAATACATAGGAATCGATCAAGGAGATATTATTTTAATGATCGAAAATTATAAGACCGGTTTAATTTGGGAACTTTTCATGAAGAATAAAAATGTTCAAAAGGCCTTAGATGAAATAGGATTCATTGAACAAGTAGCTGAATATTCAGTTACTCCTTGGTATGTTGAAGAATACAAACGATTGTTAACTAGTGATGAAGAAAAGTTAGCAGAAGCACCAAAAATTTCAAATAATATAAACATCGATGGAAATTTAGAAGAATGGAAAAACATTCCAAAATATGAAGTAACGGAAGATATGAACGTACCAGCTGGTGGAATCAAACCTGTAGATAAAAGGTCTCAGGTTCTACATAGTTATTTTCAAGTTGCATGGGACGATCAAAACTTGTATTTAGCAGCAGATGTATACGATGAAGTTGTCGTTAGTAACATAGCTCCCAACGATGTCGGTGGTTATTACAGGACAGATTCAATTGAATTTTATATAAACCCAGCAGTTGCTGGTTCTGATACCGGAATTTTCAAATTAGCTATTCTTCCATTTGATACAGAAGGAAACGTCCAAGCTGTACGACACGAAGACGCAAAACCAGGCCCGATATCAAACACCGCACCTAAAATGAAAGTAGCTTCTAAAAGAACAGATTCTGGATATGTTGTGGAAGTCATGATCCCATTTGAATATTTAGGTATAACAAACCCACAACCTGGTTTAAAACTTGGATTTAGTCACACAATCCACAATTCTAACAAAGGAGATGCTGCTATAGGAGAATATGTGAGAGAGAATATAATTTCTTGGAATCCTCTGCCAGATATTTGGGCAAATCCACAAAATTGGGGAACTTTAGAATTAAAATAAGTTTCTTTTCTGAATCAGAATACTAAAAAATAAAAGGATTATCAAAAAAAAATTCCTATTTTAAAAGGTTTTCAGGGGGGTAGGAATTTAATAGAAGTTTTAAACTTCTAAATACTGTAAAAAATTGCTATTAGGAGGTGTGGAGACATGAGAAAAGCTTTGGTCGTTTTGAGTGTTGTGATGTTTTTGGTTTCATTAAATTTCGGAGCAACAAAGATCACAGTATGGGCTATGGGTGAAGAGGCAAAAAGTTTGGATCAATTAGTCAAGCTTTTCATGGAAGAATACCCTGAATATGAGGTCGATATTCAAGCCATACCCTGGGCAAATGCCTACGATAAAATTTTAACTGGAATCGCTGGCAGACAAGTCCCGGATATTGCACAGATGGGGACAACTTGGATGTCTCCGTTTGGAAGCATGGGGGCATTTGAAGATTTAGCACCGTATATTGAACGATCTGAAGTTGTAAAACCAGAAAATTTCTTCAAAGGTGCATTAGAAACAGGGATAGTTGATGGAAAACAGTTAGGTATTCCTTGGTATGTGGATACTAGAGCTATGTATTACAGAACAGATTTATTAGCACAAGTAGGTTACGATCATGCTCCTCAAAATTGGGATGAGTTATACGATGCTGTAAAGAAGTTAGTTGAAAATGGTAGTAGATATGGCATTACACTTTACCAACCTCAGGATAATTATCAAGTACTGTTACCATTTGTTTGGCAAAATGGTGGAGACATTTTAGACAGCGCCGGAAATGTGATAGTAGACCAACCAGAATTCGTCGAAGCTTTTGGGTATTACACAAGATTCTTCACTGAAGGATTGACTCCAATTGCTGGCGGAGGGAACCTATTCCAAGATTTCGCCTCTGGAGATACACCAATCTTTTTTTCCGGTCCATGGATGGTTAGTATGATAAGGGCACAAATACCTCAAATAGCTGGTAATTGGGATGTTGCGTTAATGCCCGAGAAAAAAAGCAGAACATCCTTTATGGGTGGCAGTGATTTAGTTATTTTCAGAGATTCCAAAAACAAGGAAGCTGCTTGGAAGTTCATCGAGTTCTTGTCTAGACCGGATATTCAAGTAAAGTGGTACCAAATTGTGAACGCACTACCTTCAGTTCCCAAAGCATGGGAAGATCCTTTATTGCAATCAGATCCGATGATAGCAACCTTTGGTGAACAGTTGAATGATGCAAAAGCTCCTATAAACATACCCGAATTTCAAGAGATCTCAGTTTCGATTGATAGCAGAGTTCAAGAAGCGATTTATGGCAGAAAAACGCCAGAACAAGCTGCTAAAGATTTGAAAAAAGATATTGAAAAGATTTTGAAATAATTTGTTTTATGCCCCTCTTGTTACAAAAAAGAGGGGCTTTTGATCAAAATTTTTTTGATTATGAGGAGAGATAAAATTGAAGACCCCTTTAAGATCGATTATTGGTTTCATAGGACCTTCAATAATATTATTGTTGATCTTCATGTTAATACCCATAGTAGTTTCTCTGGTGATAAGCTTCACCGATTTCGATGTTTATGCTATATATGATTGGGGAAGAGCTAGTTTTATTGGTTTTGAAAATTATGTAAATTTAATGCAAGAACCTCTTTTTTGGAGGGCGCTACTAAATACGCTATATGCATTAGTTGTTGCAATGCCATTAACGGTAGTTTTGGCTTTAAGTTTTGCTGCCCTTATAAACAGGGAAGCCACGTATTTTAAAAACTTTTTTAAAGTAAGCTTTTATCTACCTTCCATTACAAACACAGTCGCAATTGCTATCGTATGGGCTTGGATGCTCAATCCTGATTACGGATTAATAAATTGGTTTCTGGGTTTGTTTGGAATACAAGGACCTAATTGGTTGGGTGACCCCCTTTGGGCAATGCCATCGGTAATAATGCTTGTAGTTTGGAAAGCAGTTGGTTACAACGTCATTCTCTTCACGGCTGGTTTACAAAATATACCAGATTATTTATACGAAGCTGCCGAGTTGGACGGAGCTTCAAAATTTCAACAATTTTTACATGTTACTATCCCATCGTTGAGGCCAACAATATTTTTCGTTACAGTTATGACTGTAATAGGTTATTTGCAATTATTTGAAGAACCATACATGTTAACCGCAGGCGGACCTTTGAATTCTACTTTATCTATAGTTCTCTACCTGTATCGACAAGGTTTCAGGTTCTTCAAATTAGGGTATGCCTCTTCGATCGCTTTTATGTTATTTTTAATGATATTTGCTTTAACATACATACAAATGAGTGCAAGAAGATCAGAAGTATAAGAGAGAATCAGTAAGGAGTGATTATTGTGAGATCAAGAAAAGTTTCTCCCATAGAGCAAGTAGCGGTACATGGATTATTGATTATTTGGTTGTTAATTTCGGTTATACCTTTTGTATGGATGCTTTCAACTTCTTTTAAGGGACCAGGAGAAATTTTTATATTTCCTCCAAGATGGATCCCTAGGAATCCTACTTTTAACAATTATATAGATTTATTTCAAAATATGAACTTTGGAAGGCCTTTTTTGAATTCCGTTATTGTTTCTCTTTCTACTACGTTTTTATCGGTTTTAGTAGCCACCATGGCAGGTTATGGATTCGCCAAATTCCATTTTAAAAATAAAAACCTTTTGTTTTTGTTCATCTTAGGAACGATTATGGTGCCTGGTCAAATAACAATGATTCCAGTATTTTTATTGCTGTCCCGATTGAATCTATTGAACACCTATTGGGGGTTAATATTGCCTGCTATTGCAAATGCCTTCAACATATTCTTTATGAGACAATACATTATGGGTGTACCCGATGAACTAATAGAAGCAGCTAAGATGGATGGAGCACACGAAGGATGGATATTTTTTAGAATAATTTTGCCTTTGGCTAGACCCGCTATGGCAGCAATAACCATCTTCACTTTTACAGGTTCCTGGAACAATTTTTTGTGGCCATTGATTATAGCGACCGATGAAAGCATGTACACACTTCCGGTTGCTGTATCTGTTTTAGGAGGACAATATACTGAAAATATAGCGATGCAAATGGCAGGTTCGGTTATCGTAATTTTACCTCTTATAATTGTATTTTTATTCACTCAACGATATTTCATAAAAGGAATCACATTTACAGGAATGAAAGGCTAAAGTGAAATGGCCAGATTTATAATATTATTCAAATCTTGTTAATAAATTACCTGTATAATAAAAGGGACTAAATTTATCCCAAATAAAAGGAGGACATTAGATGGCAAAAGTCAACGTTATATTCTACAGTATGTATGGCCATATCTATCAAATGGCTAAAGCCGAAGCAGAAGGCGCAAAAGAAGTAAAAGGAACGGATGTTAAAATCTACAGAGTTCCTGAAACCGTTCCTGAAGATATTCTAATCCAATCTGGGGCTAAAAAGGCACAAGAACAATTTTTAGATATTCCAATAGCAAATTTGGATTCCCTTGTTGAAGCTGATGCTATAATTTTTGGTACTCCAACGAGATTTGGCATGATGGCGGCGCAAATGAGGCAATTTCTTGATACGACAGGCCCCCTTTGGGCCAAGAGAAGTTTGGTTGGAAAAATAGGTAGTGTCTTTACTTCTACTAGCAGTCAACATGGAGGTCAAGAATCTACTATTTTGAATTTTCACACAACGTTATTACACCATGGGTTGATTATTGTTGGAATTCCTTTTACTGAGCCAGATCTGAGCGATGCATCAAATGTTCATGGAGGTTCACCGTATGGCGCCTCGGCAATTATTGTTCAGGGCGATGAAAATAGACCAAATGAAATAGAGCTCAATATTGCCAAAAGTCAAGGAAGAAGAGTAGCTGAAATAGCAAAAAAGCTTTTTGGATGATATTTCAGAGTATAAACTATTTAATTAAAATATCTACTTTAAGAAACTTTTGAAAATTTTTAAAGACGCACGATCTGTGCGTCTTTATTTTTTTGAATTTAAAAGTTCAATTGACTTTTAAAAAAATAACTGTTATAATTAATTATGATTATTCACTTAGTGTATGAATGAAATGCCTAGAGGTGATGTTCCTAATGCTCAATATTCAAAAATACACATTTTTTAATCCCTCTCCAAACTTCCGAGAAATGATGATCTTAAAGTTAGTTTCTCAAGAAAACGATATTTCTCAAGAAACGATGGCGAAAAAAGTAGGGGTTGTCCCATCGATGATAAACAAGTATTTAAAAGATTTTGAAGAGAATGGAAATATCATAAAAAGCGGTGAAAACAAACGTAATATGAGTTATGAGCTCACAGAAACAGGAAAAAAGAGGTTGCAATTTTTAACCCTCAGTTTCGTCGACGAGGTTTCTGAGCTGTACACAGAAACCAAAGACTCATTCAAAAAAGTTTTTCAAACTCTTAAAAAAGATAATTTAAAGGACATTCTTTTGTATGGTGCAGGGGTTGTTGGAGGGATTGTATTGAAGGTTTTGAAGGATGAAAATATTAATATAATTGGATTTTTGGACGATTCTTCTTTAAAACAGGGGGATAGACTTCAAGGAATAGATATTTACCCTCCGGAAAAAGCCAAAGAGTTAATCTACGATGCCCTCATAATAGCTTCGTTTAGAAAATCAGAAAAAATATTGGAAAAGGCAACCGAAAAAAATTTGGAAAAATTGTATATTTTTAAGATAGATGATGAAGGTAATATTTCTCTGGAGGGCAGATGAAAATGAAAGATAAGATGAAGGTTCCTCTTTTTGATTTAACAAGACAATACGAAAAATTGAGAAAAGATGTTCTAAAGAAGTTGGATGCTGTTTTCACTTCTGGAAACGTGGTTATGGGAAGTAATGTAAAAGCCTTAGAAGAGGAAATTGCGAAGTATATAAATGTAAAGTATGCTATCGGTGTTGCCAATGGTTCCGATGCCCTAAGAATATCGGTTCAAGCTCTGGGTATAAAAGAAGGGGATTATGTCATCACCACACCATATACTTTTTTTGCAACCGCAAGTGCAATTGTACTGAATGGTGCTACCCCTATATTTGTGGATGTAGAAGATAAATACTACAATCTTGATTTAGATAAAGTCGAAGATTTGCTTGAAAATCATCCAAAAAAAGAAAAAATTAGAGCGATTATTCCCGTACACCTTTTTGGAAAGACCGTTGATTTAGAAAGATTGGAAAAAATAAGAGAGAATTACAACGTAAAAATTATAGAAGATGCCGCCCAGTCTATTGGGTCTGTATGGCATTATAAGAATGGTGAAAGAAAATTTAGTGGCAGTATCGGAGATTTGGGGATTTTTTCCTTCTTCCCAACAAAAAATTTAGGTGGTTATGGTGACGGTGGAATGGTCGTTACAAACGATGCGGTTTTGGCAGATAGGGTCAGAAAATTAAGAGTTCATGGTGCTGCAAAAAAATATTATCACGATGAAGTTGGTTACAATTCAAGATTAGACGAAGTTCAAGCTGCAATATTGAGAATAAAATTAAATAATTTAGATGACTACATAGATAAAAGAATAAAAAAAGCAAAAAATTATGAAGAGCTATTCAAATCACATAACCTCAACGAACATTTAAGCTATCCTGCTTATTTTAATGACAGAACCCATGTTTATCACCAATACGTTGTTACTTTGAATAACCCTGAAGATAGAGATAAATTGAAAAAATTCTTAGAAAATAAAGGCGTCGGAACATCTATATACTATCCCCTTGGCTTGCACCTTCAAAAGTGCTTTGAGAACTTGGGTTATAAAGAAGGAGACTTCCCTGTAGCTGAAAAGGCATCGAAATCCACGATAGCCTTACCAATGTTTCCAGAACTCACCAAAAAAGAGCAGGAATATGTAGTTAAATCTATTAAAGAGTTTTTTTCAAAATAGTTTTAGAGTTTCTAAAAATAGTGTTATTCTAGAAAGAGGAGGACTAAAAAATGGCATTATTAGATAAAATAAAAGATAAAACTGCAAAGATAGGGGTAATAGGTTTGGGTTATGTTGGTTTACCACTTGCGGTAGAAAAGGCGAAGGCAGGGTACCAAGTTTTAGGATTCGATATTCAAAAAGAAAAAGTAGATAAGGTCAACAAAGGAATAAATTATATTGGGGATGTTGTAAATGCAGAATTAGAAAAGCTGGTTGAAGACGGCCTTTTAAACGCTACAACTGATTATGACAGAATAAAGGAATGCGATTGTGTTATGATATGTGTTCCAACTCCCTTGAATAAATACAAACAACCTGATTTAAGTTTTGTTGTTGATTCGACCAAAGAAGTAGCAAAAAGACTCCATCCAGAAATGTTGATCGTTTTAGAAAGCACTACCTATCCAGGAACTACGGAAGAAGTACTTCTACCGTTATTACAAGAATATGGTTTTAAGGTTGGAAAAGATTTTTATTTAGCTTTTAGCCCAGAAAGAGTAGATCCAGGAAATTTGATTTATAAGACCAAAAATACACCAAAAGTAGTTGGTGGAGTTACCGAAAAATGCACTTTACATGCAAAAACTCTCTATGAAAATGTATTAAACGCAGAAGTTTTCACCGTTTCATCCCCTAAGGAAGCAGAGATGTCAAAAATTTTGGAAAATACCTTTAGAATAGTCAATATTGGCCTCATCAATGAAATGGCTATCTTAGCAAAGAAAATGGGAATAAACATCTGGCAGGTAATAGACGCAGCTGCAACAAAGCCTTTTGGTTTCATGCCTTTTTATCCTGGACCAGGTGTGGGCGGTCATTGTATTCCGATAGATCCTTTTTATTTAACGTATAAAGCTAGAGAGTTTGACTATCACACAAGGATAATAGAATTGGCTGGGGAAATAAACGATTATATGCCTGAGTACGTAATTGAAAGACTAATGGACATTTTAAACGAAAATAAAAAGTGTTTGAACGGTTCCAAAATATTGATGTTAGGAGTAAGTTATAAAAACGACATCGACGATTTAAGAGAGTCTCCTGCTTTGAAAGTTTTGGAGCTTTTGGAAAAGAAGGGAGCACAAGTAAAGATTCATGACCCCTATATTAAAAATTTTTCTCATAAAGGAATTGAATATAAAACCGTAGCTTTAACAAAAGAATTGTTAGAGGAATCAGATGCTGTCTTAATTACTACGGGGCACAAAAAGGTGGATTACAATTTCGTTTTGGAAAATGCCAATATAGTTTTTGAT
This sequence comes from Petrotoga sp. SL27, assembly GCF_002924605.1. Lineage (NCBI taxonomy): Bacteria > Thermotogati > Thermotogota > Thermotogae > Petrotogales > Petrotogaceae > Petrotoga > Petrotoga sp. SL27. The sequence goes on from NZ_JAIP01000012.1 coordinate 141,553, forward strand.
ACAAAAAATGTCACAAAAGGACTTAGAGAGAAGTATCCAGAAAAAGTTTCTCTATTATGAAAATTTAAAATGTAGGTGATGTTCTTATGCTTAAATTGGCTGTAATAGGTTGTGGAAGAATAGCCCAAAAAAAACATACAGAAGCGATTATAAAAAATTCTGATATCATTGAAAATGTGGCTGTTTGCGATTTAAAAGAAGAAAGAGCAGAACACTTTGCCAACAAGGTGGAAGGTTCTGGGTTAAAGAAACCAGAGATATACACGGACTACAGAAAATTGTTAAAAAGATCGGATATAGACGCCGTGGCAATCGCTACCGAAAGCGGGAACCATTATGAAATCACCATGGAAGCCCTGCAAAACAACAAACATGTATTAGTGGAAAAACCAATGGCCCTATCAACAAAACATATGAACGAGATGATAGAGTTTGCAAAAAGGAAAAATTTAAAGTTAGGTGTTTGTTTTCAAAATCGCTTCAACCCACCTATACAAGAATTAAGAAAAAAAATTACAACAAATTCATTTGGAAGGATTCTCCATGGTCAAGCTTCCATTAGGTGGAATAGAAACGAAGAATATTACAGGCAAGCAAAATGGAGAGGTACTTGGGAATACGATGGAGGCACGCTGATGAACCAATGTACTCACAATATAGACTTGCTATTGTGGATTATGGGCTCTGAAATAAACGAAATATATGGTGCTATTCAGAACTTCACCCATCCTTACATCGAAGCTGAGGATTTTGGGGGGGCCATAATAAAATTTAAAAACGGTTCCGTAGGAATAATCGAAGGATCTGCAAATATATATCCAAAAAATTTGGAAGAGACCCTATCGATATTTGGAGAAAAAGGGACAGTGGTGATCGGTGGTTTAGCGGTGAATAAAATAAAATATTGGAGATTTGAAGGAGAAGATGGACATCCATTTCAAAATCTCCCAGATCCTGATACCGTTTATGGAAGTGGGCACATTCCACTGTATAGAGATTTTTATCAATCTATAGAAGAAGATCGAGAACCTTTTATTAACGGTGAAGAAGGAAAAAAGGCTGTCGAAGCTGTTTTAGGAGTTTACAAGTCTGCTCTTTTGGACAGACCTGTCAAATTCCCAATCGATTTTTCAACTCTAGAATTGAAGAGGGATATAAATTCAGTCTAGATCTTGTCATAATCGAGATCTACCCCTCTTCTTTTTCACATATCGATTTCTATTCCTAAACCAGGTTTGTCCGAAAGAATTATTGTATCTCCTTCTACTTCAAAACCTCCTTTTATTCCTTCGAATTCTTCATAATACATGAAGGAATCTAAATCAGCATCTGTGATATTTCTCTTTGCTGCAACTAAGCTTGCCCCTGCAGTAAGAGCCACCTTTGTTTCCACCATACATCCAACCATACAATTAATTCCAGCAGATTCTGCAATTGCGTTAATCTTTTCAGCTTCGTAAAGTCCTCCACTTTTCATTAGTTTAATGTTGATCATATCAGCACTATCTTTTTTTACTGCATGCATTGCATCATGAGCGTTATGAACTGATTCATCTAAAATTATCTTCATATCAGTCTTTTTTCTCAAAAGCGAAGATCCATCAAAATCCCAATCGGCTAACGGCTGTTCAACGGCTTCAATATTGTAATTTTCCATCATCTTGATTGCAGTTAACGTATTGTGTATATTCCATCCTTGGTTGGCATCTGTTTTCAATCTTACGTTATCTCCCACGTTTTTTCTTATAAGCCTGATAGCCTCGATATCGTTTTTAAGCTCAACGCCGGTTTTAATTTTTAATATGTTAAACCCTTTATCTACCCTCTCTTTGGCTTCGTTTGCCATTTCTTGTGGTGCTCCAATCCCTATCGTAATATCTGTCTGTACTTTGTTTTCAAATCCACCAAGTATCTTATAAAGGGGTTCTTTCATCACTTTTCCTTTTATATCGTAGAGAGCAATATCAACCGCTGCCTTTGCCGCTGTATTTCCTGCAATTGCTTTGTTCAATATATGATGAATTCTTTCTATTGCGAGTGGATCCTGCCCTATTAATATTTCTTTGAATGTTTTAAGAACTATTGTTACGCTGTCGATGCTTTCCCCCGTTACCGAGCGAGAGGGAGTAGCTTCTCCAAAGCCGAAGTATCCCTCATCAGTAGTTATTTTTACAAGCACCGATTCACAATACTCCGTTGCTCCCCTCGAAATAACAAAAGGTTTTTTGAGTTTAATTTTGATTTTTTCAAATTTTAAATCTGTTATTTTCATCTCTCTACCTCCCATTGGATTTTTAAATAGTTCGACCCCTTGCCATAACTTTTTTTATTTCCAGAGTACTTTTATCTAAAAACACTATATCTGCATCAAAGTTTTCTTTTATTTGGCCTTTGTTTTCCAATTTAAGAAAATTTGCAGGATTGATAGTAATAACCTTCAAAGCTTCTTCTAAAGGAATATTTTCCTGAAGCACACAATCCTTTACTTCTTCAAAAAGTGTACCTACGTCTGCTACTGTTAGACCTATATAATTTCCTTTTTCATCGAATTGTGGTAAGCTCCCCTGTCCATCAGAGGAGAAAGATATATTGTCGATATCTACACCATCCTCAAGTAAAAGTTTTAAGGCTCTAGATGGCTTTGACGGATCCTCTTTGTCTTTCTTTTTTGACGAACTAGTTGTGAAATCTACCCTTCCACCCTGTTCTATGAAATTTTTACATGTTTGAAGAGCTTTTTCTCCCTTGTTCATATGAGTTGGAAGGAACTGTGTGATCGGTAATTCTGAATTTTCGACAACATCTAGTAATATCTGAATAAATTTTTCTCCTCTGCCAACATGAATATTTACAATGCCCGCCTTTTTTGATAAAATTCCACCCACTCGAGCTTCTGAAGTCAATCTTATCAGCTCTTCTAAGGTTGGTTGAGAACCTCTATGATCTGAAATAGCAACCTCTCCAACACCTATTATTTCTTCAATAAAAACTAAATCGTCTATAATTCTACCGGTAAAAGTTTTTATAGGAAGATGATAAGAACCCGTGTATGCATAGCAGCTTATCCCTTCTTGTTTTAATGCTTTTGCCTTTGCAATTAAGTTTTGCATACTTCGAGTCGCGTTGTCGGTTCCCAAAACACCTACTAGTGTAGTAATTCCAGAACTTATTATCTTAGAAAGGGATATCTCTGGCGTCCTTGTGCTGTATCCCCCTTCTCCACCTCCCCCTGTTATATGAACGTGTGAGTCTATAAAACCCGGAACTAATAAATAATCCTCAGCATCGATAATCTCGACTTTGAGATTAGAATTTAATTCTATCGAATCCACTAATTCTAAAATTTTTTCTCCACCAATTAATATATCTTTTTTCCCTAAAGCTTTAGGCGAGTAAACTGTTGCATTTTTTATGAGGGTAAGCAAAATGCTCTTCTCCTTTTTTATGATTATAATTTTTATTTAAATCATGCCACAGAGAACATTAAAAAGTCAAGTTAACGCGTTCTAACAATAATTTTTGAATCAAAAATAAAAAGCTCAAAAATCCGAAAAAGATCTTTGAGCTTTCATAGAAAAAAGACTTTGATAATGGTCGGGACGACTGGACTTGAACCAGCGACCTTTGGTTCCCGAAACCAACGCGCTACCAACTGCGCTACGCCCCGAATTTTAATTATTCTATAATTGATTTTATCATATTTTTTAATCGAAGTGAATACCAATAAAAAAATCGAAAAATAATAACTTGTCTAATAAGATTAGTGACTATACTACAAACAGCCTAGACGTATATAATTTAACTGTTGCGTTATAATAGTTCATTTTATTGTTAATTTTAGGCACAACTAACTCTTTTAAAAAGTGTTATAATTAAATTGAGATATTCGAAAGAGGTGATTATAATTTGCTAATTCCTTTATACGACTTGTTCGTTGGACAAAAAGGGAAGATAGAGCGTCTCAACATTGATGAAGAAAGTACTAAAAATCGTCTTATCGCAATGGGAATTACTCCAGGTAAATTTATAGAATTAGCCCATGTTTCTCCTTTCGGGGATCCTTTAGTATTTAAAATCGGAGAAAAAAAGGTAGTTTTAAGAAAGAGCGAAGCTTCTAAAATCTTTGTAGATGTCCCTTACAAAATATTTAGTCTTTTGGAAAGTGACATTGGAAAATATGAAATTATCGATATTAAAGGCGGAAGGAATTTTGTAGAAGAAATGAAAAGTATGGGGTTATATAAGGGAGTTAATATTAATTTAGTTAATAAGCTTGGAAATAGGATAATTATAGATGTTGATGGGAAAAAATACGAATTGGGAAGGGGAAGAGCTGCCAAGATATTTTGTAAAAAGGTGGAATAGAAAATGGATATATCCATTGTAGAAAAATACGTAAGAAAGAGTAAAGAAGTCGATATATTGGAATTAAAAGAGAAATTTCACTTAAATGAAAGTGAAATAAGAATTTTGATCCCTTTTTTAAGGATAATGGATGTTGGAGTTGAAAGAATAAATAAAATAGAACCCGTATGTAAAAGTTGTCCGTTGTCAGATAAATGTGGAAAAGGCCTATTAAACAACTGTTATTATACTAAATAACTTTTCAAAACAAATTTAATAATGGGAGGAGCTTAAATGAGCAAGGATATCCTCAAAGATAACGTTGAAACAGTTAACAAGGAAGCAGAGATTTCAATCATTGGAAATCCTAATGTTGGAAAGACTTCTCTATTCAACCTTTTAACGGGCACAAAACAATATGTTGCCAATTGGCCAGGGGTTACAGTAGAGAAGAAAATTGGAAGTTTTAAGTATAAAGAGAAAACCTTTAAATTGGTCGATCTTCCAGGTGTTTACACTCTTTCAGCTAAAAGTGAAGACGAGAGAGTTGCTAAGGATTACTTAATAAGTAATACTTCAGAGATAGTAATTGTCGTAGCAGATGCCTTGAACTTGGAAAGTTCTATGTTTTTATTGTTTCAACTTATAGAAATTGGCGTGAAGACTATTTTGGTTATAAACGCCGTGGATGAAGCTCGCGAAAAAGGAAGAATCATCGACCCATCCCCGATTTCTAAAACTTTAAACATCCCTGTCATACTGACCTCCGCCAAGACAGGTGAAGGTAAGGAAGAACTTTTAGAAGAAGCATATAAACTTTCAAAAGAAAAAAATCTTACAAAAAAGAAAATAATGTATCCAGAAGAAATAGAGAATTTTATTGAGTTTTTTCAAGACAAAATTTCAAAGTATCCTAAAATAAGTTCAAAATATCAATATTACATAGATAGTAGTTGGTTGCCAATATACTTTTTAGAGTTTGGAAATGAAGATTTAGAACTTCCCAAAGATTTTTTGGCTGAGTTAAAAGAAAATTTTGATATAGAAGAACTTAAAAATAAATATTTAAATTGGAAGTTTAATTTCATTTCTTATCTGGTTAGTTCTTCAATAATAAAAGAGGGTATAGACTGGTCTTTGAGAGATATTTTAGACCACGTTTTTACTCATAAGGTTTTGGGAATATTGATATATGTTTTTGCTTTGTTTGCAGTGTTTTCTCTAACATTCAGCCTCGCTCAACCATTATCGGATTTACTGGATTCGGCTTTTACTTTTCTAGGTAATTCTATCAGCGAATTGGTAACTGTTCCTTGGTTAGAGTCACTACTAGTTGATGGGGTTATAGCTGGCGTTGGTGGGGTTTTGATTTTTATTCCACAAATTTTTATCTTATTTTTCTTCTTAGGATTTTTGGAAGAATCAGGATATTTGCCAAGAGCTGCCTTTTTAGTCGATAGAATTGCGAGAAATTTTGGATTAAGTGGTAGATCTTTTATGTCTATTATTTTAGGTTTCGGTTGCAATGTTCCAGCCATTATTTCTACTAAAACAATTGCCAATAAAAGAGAAAGATTAGCTTTAATTCTTAGCCTTCCCTTTGCCTCATGCAGTGCAAGGCTACCTGTTTACATACTTTTAATAAGTGCGTTCTTTTCAACACACGCAGCAACTATAATGCTACTAGTCTATTTATCGAGTATAGCGTTAGTATTACTATCCTCAAAATTTTTACAAAGATTCATTACCCAATCAGAGGATATCCCATTCATAATAGAACTACCGAGGTTCAGAATGCCTACTTTAAAAAATTTATCCATTTATACATGGAACAGAGGAAAGCACTTTTTACAAAAAGCTGGAGGCATAATTTTAATAGCCACCATAGTAATTTGGTTTTTGTCTTTCTTCCCCAATTTTGGAACAGATATAAACGGTAGTTTTGCCGCTTCTATAGGGAGAGTGTTTGAACCTTTAACCAATCACTTGGGGTGGGATTGGAGAATAAACACCGGTTTGGTTTTTGGTGTTGCCGCAAAAGAAATTGTTGTGTCTTCATATGCTACAATTTTTAATGTTGGAGAAGGCTCTCTAACCTATGCCTTACAAAATGCATTAACCCCAGCCTCTGCTTTAGCACTTATATTTTTCGTTTTAGCTTATGTCCCTTGTTTTGCAACTTTAGCTACGATTAAGTCCGAGACAAATAGCTGGAAATGGGTTATCTTTAGTTTTATTTATACTACTGCCGTTGCTTATCTTATAGCTAATTTGGTGTTTTTTGTGGGAGGTATTTTCCTATGAAACACAAAAACTTCACACTTTCTTTGATAGCAATATTATCGATTATTTTCATGTTACTAAATATACAGAAAAACTTTTTCTACGTCTTTTCATTTTTTGTTATATTCTTAGTATCCCTCTATGGTTTTTCTAACGACAATAGAATATGGTATCATAAATCAGCGCATATAATAGTTTCCTCTTTTATCGGTCTATTTCTTTTAGCTTATGAAATCTTGGATATGTTGTTCACTATGTTAGCAGGTGAATTTTCCGAAATAAATTTAAATATTTATGTTATAATCTTTGGTATACTAAGCATAATGATATTCTTTTTAGAATTAAAATATCTAAGAAAAAAGAGAAATGAAGCATTGAATAAGGAGGAACGATAAATGTTAAAAGATATATTAAATAATGATTTAAAAAAATATATGAAAGAAAAGAATACCCTTGCTTTAAATGCGGTTAGATCTATAATATCTGAGATTAAAAATAAAGAGGTTGAAAAAGGAGCAGAGTTAACAGAGGAAGAAATAATCCAAGTAATAAAAAAGCAGATAAAAATGAGAGAAGACTCGATTGAACAGTTCGAAAAAGCAGATAGAATAGATCTTGCTGAAAAAGAAAGAAAAGAAGTTGAGATCTTACAAAGCTATCTTCCTGAACAACTTTCTGACGAAGAATTGAAAAAAATAATAGAAGAAACTATAAGCGAAGTCAATGCAACATCAAAAAAAGATTTTGGCAAAGTAATGAAATTGATAATTCAAAAGGTTCAAGGAAGAGCTGATGGAAAGAAAATAAGCGAAATACTGTCCTCACTTTTAAATTAACATACAATAATATGTGATATAATAACATTAGAAAGAATTTTTCGGAGGTGTTTTTGCAGTGCTCACAATAGTTTATTCGGTATTATTATTAGGAATTTTAGGGTTTGCTTCCGGCACTTTTTTGGCTTTTGCTGCAAAAAAATTTGAAGTAAAGGAAGATCCAAGAGAGGCTATTGTTAAAGCGGTATTGCCAAACAACGATTGTGGATCTTGTGGTTATCCTGGATGTGCAGCCTTCGCTAAGGCATTTATCAAGGGAGAGGTCGGAAAAGACGGTTGCGTTCCTGGTAAAGCTCAAGGAGTCCCAGAACTTTTAGAGAAAATTTCTAAGATGTCTATTGATGAATTGAACAAAATATATGAGGAAAGTGGGGAAGACGATTCTAAAATATTAAAACTACTAAAACAAAATTAAAAAGGGGGGATCAAATTGATCGATCCTATATCCTCTCAACAATACAAGCCACTTTATTTAAGGAGTTTTGATTATGGAAGTGATCAACTTCCGCGCGTGAATAGTCAAAACACTAACCAGAGTCCCACGATGTCCAAGGAAGAGATGGAAAAACTTTTATCTTTTGTAATTTACAAACAAACTGGAATTTCGATGAAATTAGTTAGAACCGTTGGTGAATTGTATCAAGGTCAAAATTTGGATGTTTTAACCTAAGTAAAATTTTCTTAATTGCGGGCCAAGATTGCCCGCAATTTTAAATAAAGGAGGATTTTCCTTGTATCCAAAGGTTTACGTTTACTTGGAAAGGATTCAAGAAAATGCGAAATTTTTAAAATCATTGTGTGACGATTCGGGTGTTGAAATGGTAGGTGTCACTAAAGTAGTTTGTGGTGAACCTACAATAGCTCGTGCACTTAAAGAATCTGGAATTGAAATACTGGGTGACTCAAGGATTCAAAACATAAAGAAAATGAGGAATTCTGGTATAAAAGGACCTTTTATGTTACTTCGAATACCTATGATTTCTGAACTTGATGACGTCGCAAATTATGTTGATTATACTTTAGTAAGTGACTTAGAAATCACTAAGAGATTGGGGAACGTTTCTTCTAAATTCAATAAGAGATCTAAAGTCATCTACATGATTGACGTTGGGGATCTAAGGGAAGGAGTTTGGTTTGAAAAAGCTGTTTCTGAGATTTCAAATGCAATGACCATAGAAGGAATAGATATTGTTGGAATAGGCACAAACTTAGGATGTTTTGGTGGAGTAATCCCCGATAAGACTAATATGGGAAGGCTTGTGAAAATAAAAGAAGAACTCCAAAGAGAAACTGGAAGAAGTCTGAAAATAATTTCCGGTGGAAATACTGCTGCCTTACCTTTAATTGAAAAAGGAAGTTTACCAAAGGGTATAAACCAATTTAGATTAGGGGAAGCGATCATCTGTGGAACGGACGCAACTAACAACCGCAACGTTCCAGGCACCAGGCAAGATACGACAATCTTGGAAGCAGAAATTGTGGAATTGAAAGAAAAACCTTCCGTCCCGTTTGGCAACATTGGTTATGATGCATTTGGTCGTAAACCAACATTTGAAGATAAAGGTAATAGAATGAAAGGCATTTTAGCGGTGGGAGAGCAAGATGTTGATCCTACCTGCATGCATCCGTTGGATGACGATATTGAAATACTCCATGCAAGTAGTGATCATACGATCGTAGATTTAACTGAATCTAAAGTGAGGTATAAAGTAGGAGATAAGATAAGATTTAGGCTAGGTTATTCCTCCGTTTTGAGAGCCTTCACAAGTCCTTATGTTGAAAAGGTGATACTTTAATGTTTGCTTTTATAAACACTCTTTTTGTAATTGCAATGATCCTTTTTATAATTTCAACGGTATTTTTATGGAGATCTGCTAAAATGATAAGAAACGGTAGTAAAAGTTCTGATGAAGACGTAAAAAAAATGGACAAAAATGGACTGTTAGGCCTTTTGATAAGTGTTGGAATTTTTGTTTTATCTTATTTTTTGAGCTTATTAGTTTGAGAGGTGGATACAAATGGAACTTACTTCTTTTACCCCTCCTAATAGTAAAGAAGCCGAAGAGTCGGTCATAGGCAGCATCTTTTTAGACCCTTCCATACTTCCTGACGTAATCGAAGAGGTAAGATGGGAAGACTTCTACTACGAAAATAATAAAATAATATTTAAAGTTATGGAAGAACTTTTTGACAAAGGGGAACCTGTTGATACTGTATCGGTGATTGAAAAACTAAGAGAATCCAATCTTTTACAGAAAATCGGTGGAGAAGATACAATAATATATTTAGCCCAGGTTGTTCCAACAACGGCTAATGTGATGTATTATACTCAAATTGTAAAAGAGAAAGCCCTTTTAAGAGCTTTAATAAACGCATCTTCAGAGATAGTTGATGCTGTAAGAAATATTGGAGATGCCCAAGAAGTTTTAGAGTATGCAGAAAAGAGAATATTTTCTATAGCCGAAGCCCGCGCAACCAGAACATATGATCTTTTATCCAACGTAATGCATGATGTTTTTGAACAGATAGAAGAATTGAAGAACAGGGCTCAAAAAGGCGAGGGAGATCTCGTTACAGGAGTTTCTACTGGATTCAAACCTTTAGACAGCATGACTTCGGGATTTCATAGATCCGAGTTAATTATCATCGCTGCCAGACCATCAATGGGTAAAACCTCTTTTGCAGCAAATATTGCAACTAACATGGCTTTACAGGCAAATATTGCTGTGGCAATCTTTAGTTTAGAAATGTCGAAAGAACAGCTAGCTAACAGAATCTTATGTTCTGAAGCCAAAGTCGATTTACACAAGGTTAGAACTGGACAAATCTCTGACGAAGAGTGGGAAAAATTAGTTCAAAAAGCAGGAGAATTATCGAAATCAAGGCTTATCTTTGACGACGAACCAGATTTGACCCCCAGACTGTTGAGGGCTAAAGCACGGAGAATGAAAAGAGAGTATGGCATCGAAGTAATTTTTATCGATTACTTACAATTGATGACTTCTAGATCTAAAGGTTATGAAAGTAGGCAACAAGAAATCACAGAAATATCAAGATCCCTGAAATTGCTCGCTAGAGAGTTAAATATCACAGTCGTTGCTTTGTCTCAACTTTCCCGTGCGGTTGAGCAAAGAGAAGATAAAAGGCCTCGTTTAAGTGATCTCAGAGAATCAGGAGCAATTGAGCAGGATGCCGACCTCGTTATGTTCTTGTATAGAGATTCATATTACAAAAGAAAAAAAGATGAGCCCGGAAAAGATACTTTAAATGATGAACATGAAGCAGAACTTATTCTAGGTAAGCAAAGAAACGGGCCCGTTGGAACAATAAAACTAACTTTCAATCCTAAACTTGCAACTTTTTACACCTCTGATAGAGGATATCAGTAAGTTTAAAAATAAGATTCTGATTTAAAATGGTTACAGGGGCATTGAAACAAGTTTTAGCTTTTTTAAAAAGTATAATTACATTGAAAGGGGGTAAAATATGAATGAAGACAACTTAGAAAAACAAATATTAGAAATAATAGACAAAAATCCTACGATACAAAAAGAACTATATGAAAATCTAAATGCATTTCAAAAATCAGAAAAGGCTAACATTAGAAGAACCTTAAACAAACTCCTAAGTGAGGGTAAAATAATTAAAGATTCACAAAACAGATACAGAAAATTAGATGAAAACATGGCTATTGGAACTATTGAATTCACAAAGAGTGGAAATATGGCATTTGTACAATGCCCAGATGGAAGCGAAATTGCTGTAAAGGTTGAAAATTCTGGAATCAGTTTACATAAAGATTTAGTTTTAGTCGAAACAATTGGCAAATGGCGGGATTTAAAAGAAGGTAGGGTAGTTAGAATATTAAAAAGAGGGTTAAAATATGTAGTAGGTGAGTTCGTAAGAAAAGGGATCTTTGGATTCGTTATACCCATTGATGGAAAAATAAACACCGATTTTTACGTAGCCCCAGAAAGTATAGGAAAAGCTAAGAATGGTCAAATAGTGAAAGCCCAGATAACAAAATATCAATCTCCCACGAAAAAGCCAGAGGTCGAGATAGTCAACGTCCTTGGGGATAAAGATGACCCTTCCATAGATTTACCTATAGTGATCTTCAAACATGATTTACCTGAACCAGGTTATTTCCCTTCAAAAGTGTTACAAGAAGCCAAAGAACTTCCAAAAAAACTTTCTGAAAATGAAATTAAGGGAAGAAAAGATTTTAGAAAAGAAACCATATTTACCATCGATGGTGATACAGCAAAAGATTTTGATGATGCCGTCGGTATAAACAAGTTAGATAATGGTAATTATTTACTTGGGGTACATATAGCAGATGTATCTCATTATGTGAAAAGCAACAGTGCTCTTGATAGAGAGGCATACAAACGAGGTACAAGCGTTTATCTTATCGACACCGTCATTCCAATGCTTCCATTTGAGTTATCCAACTGGATATGCTCTTTGGTTGAAGGTGAAGACAGATTGACAATGTCCCTAGTAATGGAAATTGACCCTTATGGAAACTTAGTAAACTCAAAAATATACAATGGAGTGATAAGAAGTACCAAAAGATTGACCTATAACAAAGTTAACGAACTCTTATCTGACAACTGTAGTGAAGAGGTAAAAAAAGAGATAGACTTTTTAAAGCCAGAGCTTGAGATGATGAAAGAACTGATGGAAATACTTGCTGCAAAAAGAAAAGAAAGAGGATCCATAATTGATATAGAAAGCAACGAAGTATATTTTGAATTCGATGAAAAGGGTTATGTAAAGGATATCATCCCTGTTGAAAGAGGCCTATCGGAAAAAATGATTGAAGAGTTCATGGTTTTGGCCAACGAAACAGTTGCTTCATACTTTGATGTTCAAGGCTTACCCTTTATCTATAGAATCCATGAAAATCCCGACCCTGATGTATTGCTTCAGCTGCGAAATTATCTGGATATATTGGGAATAAATATAAAGTTTCCTCAAAATATTCATCCGAAGGTTCTACAAGAAATCTTGGAAAAAACAAAGGATCATCCTTTAAGTAAAAATATACAAATGATGCTCGTTAGATCTATGAAGAGGGCGTTGTACTCAGAGGAGAACGTAGGGCATTTTGGCCTCGCTTCATCATCCTATACACATTTCACATCACCAATAAGAAGATATCCTGACTTAGTGGTTCATAGATTGTTGAAAGAATTCATCAAACATAAAGGAACCCTTTCAAAGAAAGAAATTAAGAGGTATTCTGAAATGCTTCCTGAAATAGCTAAAAATTCTTCTGAAATGGAAAGGGTAGCAGACCAAGCCGAGTGGGATCTAATAGATATGAAAAAAGTTGAATACATTTCAAGACATATAGGAGAAGTCTTTTGGGTGTACATAACAGGCGTAACAAGGTTTGGCTTATTTGTAGAAATACCCCAAAAGATGATAAATGGATTGATACATATATCAGAGTTGAGCGATGATTATTATATCTACGAAGAACGTGACAATACGTTGAAAGGCGAAAGAACCGGCAAAGTTTATAGAATCGGAGACAAGTTACAAGCCAAAGTGGTAAGAGCGGATAAAATCGGAACTGAAGTAGATTTTATCCCATATACGGAAGATGATTTTGAAAAATTGAAAAGGGAACATCCCCATGCCAAAATAAAAGTTAACAAAAAAAATAAGAAAAAAAGGAAAAAATCGTAATTCACTTCCAAATCTCTGGTTCAACCTGTAGATCAACATTGTATTTGTCTTTTACAATACGTTTCACATACTCAATTAATGAAATCACATCCTTGAAAGTAGCGTTACCTTTGTTGATTATAAAACCTGCATGTTTTGTTGATATTTGAGCTTCGCCTATCGAAAAGCCTTTCAATCCTAAATTTTCTATCGTAGTTCCCACAAAAAAATCTGGTTTCGGTCGTTTGAATATGCTTCCCGCAGATGGTAAATCGATAGGCTGTTTCTCCCATCTGCGGGTTGAAAAATCTATCAATTTACTTTTGATCCTTTTAAGCTCATCTTTTTTTAGTAAGAATTTAGTGGATAACAGAATGAAAGAACCTTCCTGGAGAATGCTGGTTCTATAACCAAACTCTAAATCACCTTTATTTAAAGTCTTTACTTTTCCATCCCTTAAATCGTATACCGTTGTTTCCAAAACAACATCCTTCATTTCACCCCCGTAAGCCCCGGCGTTCATGTAAACACCTCCGCCTACACTTCCTGGAATGCCGCACGCAAATTCAAGTCCAGAGTATCCATCTTCCGAAAGCAAAAAAGAAAGAGCAGATAAAGAAACTCCGCTCTGCGCTTCTACAATCAAATCCATATTATTTTTTTCTTCAAAATTCATTTTATTTATGTATTTTGTGGAAAGTACAACAAATTTTAAGGGTTCGTCACTTACGATCAGGTTGGTTCCTTGACCTATAATTTTGAAGGGGATTTCTCTTCTGACTAATTCTGATAAAGCATTCACAAAAGAACTTAAAGTTTTTGGGAATAAGATATAAGGAACAGGTCCTCCTATTCTAAAACTTGTATAATATTTGAGAAATTCATTTTGTCTAACTTCACATCCATCTGCGTATAAACTAAGTTTAAGATCTTCTGAAATCATTGAATACTCCTATAAATTAGGCGAACTCTTCTTTATAATCCGAATTCAATTTTTCTAACCACTCTGGTTCCTTTCCATAACCGAACTTATCCATTAAATCCCCACAATGTTTTTGAAGTATACGTGCCCTTTTTTTATTCCAATTTTTCCAATGAGGTATCTTATACTTATCCGATGCAGAGTTTATTTTCTTCTTAAGAAAAGAAGGTTCAAAAGCATAATTTCTGCTGAATCCATCATCAAACTTCGTGGAAAATTCTAATAGATCAATAAAATTCTCTTCTTTTTTCTCACCGAGGAATAGGTCTTCGTATCGATATAATTTGAAATTATTTTTATTTTTCATAGATTCTAATACCAACGTATTCAGTTTATTATAATACCAGGCAAACTTTTCAAATTTGCTCATGCTATTCCATTTCATCGAGTAGGGATCGTCTTTGAAATGGAAGGCTCTCATACTCATTCCTAAAAATGAAAAATCAACTTTACTATATAGCAAATAAACGGGGGAACTTATGGCTGAACGGATCCATGTTCTTGGATCCCTTATAATAAAAACGATTTTACTATTAGGAAAAACATCTCCCAATAGGTCTATAACTCCGTGAAGATGGTTACTTGATTCGACGTACAAGCTTTCCTTTGTCTCTTCCAAAATCTGTTTTCTTAAGCCTTTTATATACTCTTTAGTTTTTTCGTCGGTTATTTTGCCCTTCCTCCTGTAAGTGCTCAACTTGCACATGGATTTGGAAGGCAAAAACTGCCCTACGGTCATTTGATAAAAGCCGAACCTTTTTATATCGTTTCCCCATTTTTTAAGATCTTTAATGAACACATTTGCAGGTTCATGGACCGCATAACAATCTTCAACCATTTTTGATAAACTTTTTGCAAGAAATCTCGTGCCTGTTCTTCCGGTTGAAGTGATAAATACACAATGTTTATCAAAAACATTATCCACTTCATTGCCTCCTTTCACAATTATAAGGCACCTATTCTTTTTAACAATTCTCTCAAGGATTCAGGATCCGTATATAATATACCTTTAATTCCAACTTCTTCGGCAGCCATTATGTTCTCAACAATATCATCCACAAAAAAAGTTTCTTCTGGTTTCAAATTATACCTATTAAGCAAAAGTTGATAAATTTCCTTTTCAGGTTTCAATAGCTTCTCTTTGTAGGAAATAATCATTCCATCAAAGATATCGAAAAAAGAGTATTTCCCTCTTATATAATTGAAGGCCTCTTTATGAAAATTAGATAAGATGAAAAGTTTGTTGTTTTCTTTCAATTCAGGTAGAATTTCTATGTTTTCAGTTATGGGATGAAGATAATTCTTCCAGTCTTTGAGCAATATATCTATTTCTTCTTTTAAATCAGGATTTTTCTCGATGAAAATCTTTTTGGCTTCCTCAAAAGACAAGGTTCCCCTATCCAATTCTTTCCATATGCTTGTTTTAAAAACAGCCTCTTTTAACTTCCTTTTTATAAGCGGATCTTTGAAAAGACCATCTAAAATCTCATCAGGATCGAATTTAAAAAGGACATTTCCCAAATCAAAAACGATATTTCTCAAAAAAAATCCCCCTTCTTTAGTCTTTACCCTTCGACTAAATTTTATCACAAAAATATTAAAAGATTAAAAACAAAGATAAAAAAAGATTTTTTACTATTAAAAGCGCCATATTTCTTCAAAGGTATGAGGGGTTTCACAATATTCACATATTAACTCATTCTCCTCATTTCTAATGAAAGAGACCTGTACGTTTTCGTTGTTTTGAGGGTTGGTTATACAGTTTTCATTTTTACACCTTAACTCTTCGAAACCGTATATAATAGGCGGTAAAGAAATTCTGTATTTTTCTTTTACTCTTCCACCTTCAATAATATTCACAGTTGTGTTTGGAGATATAGCTGAAAGCTTTTTTATTTCTTTCTTTGATAGATGAACGTCGGGCAAACTAATATAACCCTTTAATCTACCATCGGCTGATCTAAATATTCCGTCTGCACTATCAATATTATAAAACTTCAAAATCTTCCTTATCTTCATGATAGTCTCATATATCTTTTCCGACTTTTGCCCTTTGGCTATGTGATCTATTACCGTCCCATTTTCAATTGGCTTGATCCCTCTTTTTCCTTCACTCAACAACCCTTTTTTACCATCCTTTATCGGAGCGGGTATGATGAAATCCTCTTCATTAATTTCAAGATTTTTTCTTGAGGTATCAAAGGGGGCGGTTAAAGCTCCACCTAACATAGAAAGTAAGATTATCCTTGTCCAATATCCGTTTATTGCCTGTTTTTCCCAGCCGTTAAGCGGTAAGGGGTCTAAAAAGGTTGGAATAGTGGGGTAAGTTTTATGACGAGGGAGGGGGTGATAAAATTTTACGTTTTCGGAAATAAGGGGGAGAAATTCTTTTGTAAAAGTCACACTTTTTCTCAAAATATGTTCTTTTTCTAGAATATCTTCACCCATTCGTTCTAATTGAAGCCTTGTGAAATACCAAATGTTCGCTTTTTTACTCTGTTTTAGGTACTCTTCTATTGAAGAGAAGATTCTAACGTTGTACCCTTTTAGCTTCATTTTGCTTATATAGTGTTTTGGCATCTGTAATTCTTCTGGCGCTATCAAATCAACCTCAACATTTTTAAATATTTTTAAACCTTCCACTTTGGAATGGACCGTTCTTCCATGAAGGAGATCCCCAATAAGGGCTATATGAATGTACTCGTTGTTGAAATCCATCTGTTCTAAAAATGTGAATTCATCTAAAATCTCTTGAGTAGGATGCTCGTGCTTACCATCTCCGGCATTTATAAAAGAAGGATGTGGTAGGTTATGCCTTGAAGCAAATTCTGATACCTTTTCGTCTAATAACTTGCAAGTACCTTCCAGTTTTGATCTGATAATGAATATAGAATAATCCGAATAGCCCGTTAACATATTGAAGGTATCTATATAACTTTCATTTTTATTAAACGAGGAGTGTTCTGATTCGAAGATGTTGATTTTAGCGTTTTTGTGGAATTTAGAAGCATTAATGAAGGATTCTTTGGTTCTGGTACTTGATTCGAGGAATACTATATAAATACCTGTTTGATTTTTTATTTGAAACTCAGTAAGATCTTCTTTATTTGCCCATTTTGCTTTTAGCCTTTTTGTTTGGTTGTAAAGAAATAACTGCTCTTCAACCGTTAAATCATTCATAACCGTTAAACTTCTCCCTAAAAAATCATTTTTCATAAGAATCCCTCCCAAGTAATTTCTCTTCTACTCTCTCTAAAATTCTAAAGCCTCTTTTAGTACCCCTTCGCCCTGTGGCCCCCCCAAATTTCTTATGAGTCTAAGTAAAATTACTTTTTGTATTATACCATTTTTTTGTAAGATAAACAACATTGACAAATACAATATACAGTGGTATGATATAAAATATAACACAATAAATTGAGTCTTTTGTAAAACATTTTGACATTTAACTATAAGGGGGTTGAAAAATATGGATTTAGATTCTATCAAAGACAGTTTGTTGTTGAAACCAGTAACTATAAATAAACGCCAAGAAGGAGAATTAAGGAAAGAAAATTTAATTAAAGAACAAAAAAAACGCAGTGTAGAGAATTATTCAAATGCAGAAAAAATGAGTTTTGATGTAAGGAAAACGATAAATGAATATATCGAAATGAAAGACTGGCGAACCAACGAAAATTCAAACACTACTTATTCTTATCCGGGTTTGTACTTACACTTAGCTGGGAGCGCTTTAGCAAATTATGTGTTAAACGAAATATACCCTTCAGAAATATCACAGGCTCATTCATCAGGTGCTTTACATATTCATGACTTATCCCATGGTATAGTCGCTTACTGTGCCGGATGGTCACTTATGGATCTAATAAAGAAAGGTTTTGGGGGTGTAGAAGGGAAAATCAATGCCAAGCCTGCCAAACACCTTTCCGCCTTAACTGGACAAATGGTGAATTTTTTGGGTGTTATGCAAATGGAATTTGCAGGTGCCCAGGCTTTTAACTCTGTAGACACTTTGCTCGCACCCTTTGTAAGAGCGGATAAATTAAGTTATGATGAGGTGAAACAGTTCATTCAACAAATGGTCTTCGCAATGAACGTACCTTCTAGATGGGGATCGCAACCACCTTTTATAAACTTTACACTTGATTGGACAGTTCCTGATGATCTAAAAAACGAACCTGCAATTGTTGGCGGAAAGGAAATTGGAGTATATGGAGATTATCAAAAAGAGATGAATATGGTGAACAAAGCCTTCTTAGAAACTATGCTTGAAGGAGATGCAAATGGCAGAATTTTTTCTTTCCCCATCCCAACTTACAATATTACCAAAGAGTTCGATTGGGAAGGTGAAAATGTCGATTTATTGATGGAAGCTACAGCCAAATATGGGTTACCCTACTTCCAAAACTTCATCTCAAGTTCATTGAACCCGGGCGATGTAAGAAGTATGTGCTGCAGGTTACAACTCGATCTAAGGGAATTAAAAAATAGAGGTGGGGGCCTTTTTGGCTCAGCAGACAAAACAGGTTCCATAGGTGTAGTAACAATCAATCTTCCTCGAATAGGATATATATCTAAAACTAAAGAAGAATATTTTGAAAACTTAAAATCAATGATGGATTTGGCTAAAACTTCTTTAGAAATAAAAAGATACGTGATAGAAGAAAATCTTTCCAAAAATCTTATGCCCTATACAAAAGTTTATTTGGGCCATTTCAACAACCATTTTTCAACCATAGGAATAATAGGAATGCATGAGTCACTTTTAAATTTCATGGGGAGAGGTATTGAAACCAACGAAGGAAGAGAATTTGCAATAGAAGTTTTGAATTATATGAGATCAGTTTTGAAAGATTATCAAGAAGAAACTGGAAATTTATACAACCTAGAAGCAACACCTGCAGAAGGAGCATCTTATCGGTTAGCTAAAAAAGACAAACAACTTTATCCTGACATAATAACTTCAGGTGACGATGAACCGTACTACACAAATTCGACATTTTTACCAGTTGGAATCACTGAAGACCCGTTTGAAGTACTTGAGCATCAAGCACCATTACAAACTTTATACACATCCGGTACAGTAGTACATATCTTTTTGCAGGAAAAACCCCAAGCAAGTACTCTAAAAACTTTTATTAAAAAAGCTTTTAGTCAATACCCAGTTCCATATATGACTATAACGCCAACTTTTTCCATTTGCGAAACCCATGGTTACATTGCAGGAGAACATTTTGAATGTCCCATTTGTGGCAAACCTACCGAAGTTTATTCAAGGGTTGTTGGATATTACAGGCCTGTGAAAAGTTGGAATAAAGGAAAGCAACAAGAATTCAAAGAAAGGCTTGAGTACAGAGTATGAAAATCGCATCTATGCAAAAAGTAAGCTTTATTGATTACCCGGACAAAATAGCTGCCGTGCTATTTTGTCCCTATTGTAATCTAAGATGCCCCTATTGCCATAATCCTGAATTAGTTTTTTTCACAGGCAAATTGGTTGACGAAGAAAATATATTTTCTTATTTGAAATCAAGAGTCGGAGTTGTAGAAGGGGTTGTCATCACTGGAGGGGAACCAACTTTACAAAAAGATTTAAGAGATTTTATCATTAAAATAAAAGATATGGGATTTTTAGTAAAGCTTGATACCAATGGTCACAATCCAAAAGTTTTAAATACGGTTATAGATATTGTAGATATGATAGCGATAGACATAAAAACCAGCTGCCAAAAGTATAAAACTATCGGTGGAAATTGTGTTATACTAAAAGAAAGCTTAAATCTACTAAAAGATTTCAAAGGTGATCTGATTTTAAGAACCACACTATACCCACCCATGACAACAAAAGACGATTTAGAAGAAATGAAATCAATTATTCCGGATGATTTAAAATACTCAGATTGGATGTATAATGAATACAGAGACATTAAAACCCTTGAAAAATATATAAAAGAACACAACGAAGTATCTGGTGAAGGGGCGCTATATACAAGGTTTTAGAATTTCTCAAGGCGGTTATCAAAAACAAAAACGGAGGTAAAATTATGAAACTCGTCAGATTTCAAAAAGATGGAAAAATAAGTTACGGCGTTTTGGAAGAAAACATTATAAAAGTTATTAACGGCGATATCTTTGACGAATTCACAGTTACCGATAATATCTATCCGTTCACTGAGGTTACGTTAAAGGCTCCTTGTAATCCTAGCAAGATCGTTTGCGTTGGCTTAAACTATCGAGATCATGCGGCAGAAATGAAGGATAGAATTCCAGAAGAACCGGTTCTCTTCATAAAGCCGTCAACGGCTGTGATTGGGCCAAAAGAAAGTATTATATACCCAAAAATGAGCAATCAAGTAGATTATGAGGCAGAACTGGCAGTTGTAATTAAAGACAAAATCAAAGACATAGAAGAAGACCAAGTAAAAGAACATATCTTAGGATATACTTGCTTTAACGATGTTACCGCCAGGGATTTACAGAAGAAAGATGGACAATGGACACGAGCAAAATCCTTTGATACTTTTGCGCCCTTTGGTCCCACAATTGTAACAGATATTGATCCAAGTAACCTAAATATCCAACTTTTACTCAATGACCAAATCAAGCAAAACTCAAATACTAACCAATTGATCTTTTCTGTGGAAAAACTCGTAAGTTTCATATCAAAAATAATGACCCTAAATCCGGGCGATGTAATTGCTACAGGCACACCTTCAGGTGTGGGACCGATGAATGTTGGAGATAAAGTGGCAGTTAAAATAGAAAAAATAGGTATACTAGAAAATTATGTTAGAAACTATGCATCTAGGCTCTGATTATAGATGCAGTGAATAGTTGATATCACTCATCTAAATATCCCAAATTCTTCAATCGTTTTTTAATCGCCTTTATTTCCTCTTCAGTCAATGTTTCAATTTGGTTAGTTGATTTGTTATTCTTTTTGGTTTGCTGGATCTCCTCAGAAGATACCAAATCTCTAAGCACAAACACAACAAACTCTGTAACACTTGAATAACCAGTATTTTCTATTATAGATTTAAGTTTATCATACAATGGTTTTGGTATTTTTAAGGTCACCTTATCAGACATAAAAACCACGCTCCAAATGTATTCTTTTAAATGTATTATATCATGTAGTTTTTGATTAAACAACGTTTTTTCTTTTTGAAAGATCTTAGTGTTATTATTTGTCTATAGCTTCTTTTAAAGGAGTGTCTTAATGAGCAAAAAAATCGTAATAATCGGATTAGACTGTGCTTCACCAAATTTGGTCTTTGATGAGTTTTTTGATGATTTACCTAATTTAAGAAAAATTATGAAAAATGGAGTGTATAATGAATTAGAGTCTACTATCCCTCCAATAACCGTCCCCGCCTGGATGAGCATGTTCACAGGTAAAGATCCTGGTGAACTTGGAATATATGGTTTCACAAATAGACGCACTTATGATTACCACTCTTTCTCATTGGTTTCTTCAAAAAGCGTGAAATATAAAAAATTATGGGATATTTTCACCGAAAAGGGCAAACAAAACATCGTGATTGGCGTACCTTTGACTTACCCTCCTTCTCCCTTGAAAGGACATATGATTACTGGATTTTTAACACCTTCTTTTGAATCTACTTATACTTATCCAAAACATTTAAAAAATGAATTGGCAGCCACTACAGGACATTTTATTTTTGATGTAAATGATTTTAGAACCGAAGATAAAGAAAGATTGTTAAAAGATATCTACGATATGACGAATAATCATTTTAAAATTGCGAATTATTTAGCAAAAAACAAACCGTGGGATTTATTTGTAATGGTTGAAATGGGAATAGACAGAATTCACCATGGATTTTGGGCTTTGCACGATAAAAATCATCCAAAACATGTAAATAGCAAATTTAATTCAGCTATTAGAGATTATTATATTCATTTAGACAACAAGATAGGAGAATTTTTGAATGGTATTCAAGGCGATTTCGACGTTATAATAGTATCCGATCACGGCATAAAACCCATGTACGGTGGCATAGCCATTAACGATTGGCTCATTAAGAAAGGGTATTTGGTTTTAAAGGAGTATCCAAAAAATCCCGTTTCTATAAATAAATTGATAAGAGAAAAAAAGATAGATTGGAGTAAAACCAAGGTGTGGGGAAATGGTGGCTACCATGGCAAGCTATTTTTTAACATAAAAGGCAGGGAGCCTTTGGGGGTGATTGGAAAAAATGAATTAGATGATTTCAAAACTAAACTGATAAAAGAGCTGAAAGATATCAAGAATGAAGATGGTAATGAGATGAATACCAAGGTCTACGAAGCTGAAAAAATTTATAATAAAGTAAAAAATATTCCTCCAGATTTGATTATTTACTTTGATGATCTATCTTGGAGATGTCAAGGTAGCCTTGGTAATAAAAGCATTTATACACACGACAACGACATCGGCCCCGACGATGCTAATCACGACAGATCCGGGATTTTTATAAGCAGCAACAAAATTCTAAAAATCAACAAAATTACCGATTTTTTTAATTCGATACTTTATAATTATCTGTCTGATTGAAATTAAAATACGATCATTCTAATGCTTAGAAAAGTAATAATACAACCAAGAGAAATCATCAACACTTTAGCAGGAATTTTCTTGGTTATCAAAGCAGCAATAGGAGCCGCTAAACTTCCCCCAATGATTAATCCAATAATAACGCTCCAATTGAATTGTGACAGCAAGGCTATGAATGCCATAACTTCAGAAATAGTGACAAAAAACTCAGCAGCGTTTACTGAACCTATAGTCTTTCTTGGATTCTTTCCATCAGAAACTAACGTTGTTGTGACGATAGGTCCCCATCCACCACCTCCAATGGCATCAAAAAAACCTCCTAAAAGACCTAAGACAGAGTAATGCCTCCTTCTCGTAATTTTCTCCTCTGAGTGTTTATGCATGCTGGTAACTTTGTACAATATTCTTATCCCCATAATCAATAAATAGATACCAATGAACGGTTTGATTTTGTTACCGTCAATATTTGTTAAGATATAAGCCCCTAAAACTCCTCCTATTACACCAGGTATTAAAAGTTTCTTGAAGAGGTTCTTATCAACGTTACCAAGTTTCAGATGAGAAAATCCTGATAAAAATGTTGTGAAAATCTCTGCAAAATGAACTGAAGCACTTGAGATAGCAGGGGGTACGCCAACAGATAACAATAAAGCATTTGAAATAGTACCATAAGCCATTCCCAAAGCCCCATCTAAAACTTGGGCAAGAAATCCCACTATTATAAAAAACCATAAAGTCTCCAACTCTATCCCTCCATCCCTTCCTTAATACTCCTTCTTGAGTATTATACTCCAATTAGAGTGTGGAGTCAAGTAAACTTTTGATTTTCTTTTGACTCACTAAAATTCTTGCGAAGCCTAAATTGATCTTCTGGGTGGGGATGGGACAAAGGAGGCGCTAAGCAAGTTTTAGAATTTTTAAAGACGATATAAATAATTTTCTAAAAATGATGTAAAATATATAATGAAAAGGTAATATTTGCAATAATTAATTTATTTTTTTTATATTACATATCCACACGGAAAAATATAATATGGAGGTGGTCATATGGTTAAGATAGCGGTGGTTGGAGCGGGTAATGGAGGTCAGGCATTAGCGGGATATTTAGCCATGAAAGGGTTCGATGTATCTCTCTTTAATAGATCAAAAAGAAGAATATCTCCCATCATAGATTCACATTCAATAAAAATAGAAGGTCAAGTAGTTGGTGAGTATCATATATCTTTTGCCACAACAAATATGGAAGAAGCAATAAAAGGAAGAAAGTTAATTATGGTAGTTGTTCCGGCCTTTGCGCATAAAGAGATAGCAAAGAGGATGGCCCCATATTTAGAAGATGGCCAAATAATAGTTTTAAATCCTGGTAGAACAGGTGGTGCACTAGAATTCAAAAATGTATTGAAAGAAGAGAACGTGAAAAAAGACGTTATACTAGCCGAAGCTCAAACTTTCATTTTTGCCTCAAGAATGTCCAATCCTGGAGTAGCTAAAGTGTTTAGAATAAAAAATGCCGTTCCTGTTTCTGCACTACCCGCCACCAGAAATGAAGAATTAGAAGAAGTACTGTGTAATGCAATACCAGAGTTTGAAATAGTTAAGAATGTAATTTACACAAGTTTTAACAATATTGGCGTTGTTTTTCACCCGGCAACATTAATACTGAATGCAGCAAGGGTTGAAACAATGGCAGGAAAGTTTGAATTCTACTTCGAAGGGATCTCCCCTTCTGTAGCAAAAGTTTTGGAAAATATAGATGAAGAAAGATGTAAGGTTATGGAGCTTTTTAATGCGGAACCTATGACAGCAAAGGATTGGCTAAACTATGCATACGATGTAAGAGGAAACTCTTTATACGAAGCTATTAGAAACAATGTTGGTTATAGAGGCATATATGCACCCCCAACGTTGGATAATAGGTATATTCTGGAAGATCTTCCAATGAGTCTTGTACCCATCTCATCTTTTGGAGAAGAATATGGTGTGAAAACACCTGTAATTGATTCTATCATAAATCTTGCTAATATAATGATGGAAAAAAATTTCTGGAAAGAAGGTAGAACCGTAAAAGATTTAGGTTTAGAAGGAATGAGCATAGAAGACATAATAAGACTTGTTGAGGAGGGAGAATCATGAAAAGGATTCTTGGTGCTTCTATGGGAAGTGACGTACATACAGCAGGAATATTAAACTTTTTGGAATTAGCTCGAAATGAAGGGTATGAGGTTATTTACTTAGGTGGAGCTGTCCCAATTGAGAAAATTATTAAAAAGGTAGAGGAAGAATCCCCAGATATTGTTTCAATAAGTTACCGTTTGGGAGCTGACGCCTTCGAAAATCTTATAAAAGAATTTATAGAAAAGGCAAAAAAATTAAAAAATTATGAAAAGATTGATTTTATCTTCGGAGGAACGATTGAAACCTCACAGGTTGCAAGAAAATACAACTTCTTTAAAAAAATCTTTGATGGTTCAGAGGAAGAAGAAGATGTCGTTTTATTTTTAAGAGGTCAAATAAAATATAAACAAGAGGAAAATTTCCCCTCTACCTTAGCCGAAAGGATTGAATTTAAATCCCCATATCCGCTAATTAGGCACCATATTGGACTTCAAACAATGGAAGAAACCATTGAGGAGATAAAAAAACTTGCAGAATCCGAACTTTTGGATATCATCTCTTTGGCACCCGATCAAAACTGCCAACAATACTTTTTCGAGCAAGAAAAGATGGACCCCAACCAGGACGGAGCAGGAGGAGCACCCATTAGAAATGAAAAAGACTTTGTTGCCATGTATGAGGCAAGTAGAAGAGGCAATTATCCTTTAGTAAGATGTTACTCTGGAACCAACCACATGGTCGAATTTTCGCAAGTTCTAAAAAGAACTGTCAACAACGCATGGGCAGCGATACCCATATTTTGGTATTCTGAAATTGATAGAAGGTCTGAAAGGAACTTATTAGATGCGATAAAAGAAAATATGGAAGGAATAAAGTGGAACGCAGAGAACGGTATCCCGGTAGAAATTAACGACGCTCACCAATGGGAACTAAGATACGCCCACGACATTTTAGCAGTCGCAACTACTTATTTAGCTGCTTATGTAGCTAAAAAACTTGGGGTAAGATGGTATGTTCAACAATATATGATGAACACTCCCCCAAAGTTATCTCCAAAGATGGATATAGCTAAGTCTTTAGCCAAATTAGAACTGGTGGAAACGCTAAAAGATGAAACCTTTACACCTTACAGGATGGTAAGAACTGGACTTCTTTCTTTTCCAGCCGACCCCAACAGCGCTATGGGACAACTTGTTTCTTCTATGTTTTATTCATCTTACTTGCAACCACATATAATCCACGTAGTAGCGTACTGTGAGGCGATGAAAAGGGCAACTTCAAAAGAAATAATAGAAAGTGTAAAAATGGTAAAAAGGGCGAACTCTTTGGCATCTCGAGGCTTACCTGATTTTGCCAGCGATCCTGAGATCAAAGAAAGGGTAAATTTATTGAAAGAAGAAGCTATGGTCATAATAGAAAAAATTAAAAGTATCTCCCCTCAAAAAGAGGATCCTTTGGCTGACCCAGAAACTCTCTATTTAGCGGTAAAAGAAGGAATTTTAGATGCAGTTGGGTTACAAGGCAACTCTGCTGCCAAAGGGGAAATAAAATCGGCTGTAATTAACGGAGCTTACGAAGCTGTGAAAGAGAACGGTGAAGTGCTGAGAGAAGCTGAAAGACTCTTTGGAAGACAGTAAATGGTACTTTATATCTTCACGCTAATCTCCTATCCAAGTTTATCTAAGAGAGGAGTGTAAAAAAATTAGCAGGAACATTAGGAGCTGACAAAAATGGATACTTTAGTTAAATGTATTGAAGATCTTCGTATGAAACTGAATAGGTACCGAAAGCATGGTCTTAAAGAATATCCAACGCGAACAATATTTATAGATCAATTACTCGAAGCTCTCGGGTGGGATATAAGAGATCCGGATGAAGTGGAACTTGAGTATTCCACTATTGATGGAAAGTCTGTTGACTATGCTGCCAAAATAAACCGCAGGCTTGTCTTATTCATTGAAGCGAAAGCCTTAAATGATCCACTTACAGATGTCAAAGCTATTACTCAGGTAGTTGGTTACGCTGCCAATGCGGGTGTGGAATGGTGTATCCTTACCAATGGTATTAACTATAAGGTTTACCATAGTACCGAAAAGACAGAGGCCCCGGAAAAACTACTTTTTGAAATTTCTCTTGATCCAAAAGAAACAGAAGGAATGTCGATTCAACAAGTTGCAGAACAATTTGCACGTTTCTCACGTGATTCAATGGCTAAAGGTGTGCTTGATGAGATTGGTGAACAAATCTTTACAACAGGAAAGATAAGAAAAGCTTTAGATAAACTCTTTATGGATCCTCCAAACACATTAATTAAGGTTATACGCTCAACCCTGGAGGACGACTCCATCAAACCAGCTCAAATCAAGAAAGCCCTCAAGACGCTTTGGTCCCAACCATCGGAAACAGAAATACCTTCAACTTATAGATATACTAAAAAGCCAGTTCCTTCATCAGAATCTAAAGTAAAAGAGTATAATGAAGAGCATCACTTAAATGGAAAACCGCAAGAAGTCGTAGAATTATTTAAGACACTTGATAAATTTTGTAGAGAACTTGATCCAAAAATAGTTCAAAGAGAAACCCTTAAACACTATATAAAATACAAACATGGTAATAACATTTTTTGTTGTGTTCGTATTCATAAAAGTGGACTTCGTGTTTTGTTAAAGTTGAATTATTCGGATTTAGAGAGTCCAGCTGAATATGTTCGTGATGTATCAAATATTGGGCACTTGGGAGTTGGAGATTTTGAGTTAACAATCGATAGTCTTCAAAGATTTCAAAATGCCAAAAGCCTAATACAAAAATCATTTGAAAGGAACAAATCAAAATGACTTGTAAAAGGTATTTAGTCTGTCCAATGAAAAAATATTATGATAAAGGGCAGAATATTTTCTTTATAGTGCAAGATGTGACTTAAAGTAAAAAATTAAAAACTGTTTACTGAGCAAAAGACTTTAGAACTGTTTTTCTTAAAAGATATGCAATCAGAAATATTAGAAACAGTGTCAGGACTATCATTGGGCCTGATGGAACGTTTAAGTAATAAGATAAAAAAATACCCAGAACAGATGAAAAAACACCGACTATTACAGATATTATCAGCATTTGGTTTATACTTTTTGCATAAAGCTTTGCTATAACACCAGGGGTTATAAGTAGAGAAGTTATCAGTATGATCCCTATTATTTTAACGGAAACAACTATTGTAACGGACGTGATCATTAAAAATACTAAATTTATTATGTTTGTAGGTACTCCAAATATTTTACTTAATCTTTGATTGAATGAGTAATATTTAAGTTCCTTGTTTAAGAAAATAACCATAGAAAGAATAAATAAGTCAAAAATTCCCAATAAAATCAAATCTTGTTGAGTTATCATTAATACGTCCCCAAATAGAAAACTGTCTATTTCAGGGACGTATCCTTTTTTGAATGAAAGTAAAATTACCCCTATAGCCATAGAAAGCGATAAGAGCATTCCTATCACACTATTTTCTTGTACCCCTTCTTTTTTACCCAGTTGGTTTATAGCTATTGCAAATATGATGGCGACTATTATAGACAATAAATTCATATTCAATCCAAAGAAAAGTGCGAAAGCTATGGCACCAAACGCCACATGGGCGGCTCCATTTCCAATAAACTCCATCTTTTTTAGGACTATGAAATTTGATAGCAACGCACTACCAAAACCTGAAAGAATAGCACCAATTAAGGCGTATCTCATAAAAGGATAACTTAGAATGTCAATCATCTTTATTGCTAACCACCTTCATCTTTTCATTGACGTGGATAAACAATTCAAAGTCTTTAGAGTACAAAGTTCGCAAATCATTGATATCAAGATCAGCAGTGTTTTTATGACAGTGCAATGTTTTGTTCATACACATAATTTTGTTTGTTTCTTTGAAAATCATGTTCAAATCGTGACTTATTAAAATTATACTCATGTTTCTATCATGCTTGAGATCTCTAAGAGTTCTATACAATATATTTTGTCCTTCTTTATCGATATTGGCTTCAGGTTCGTCCAGTATTAATATATCAGGATCGGAAACTAAAGCCCTTGCCATCATCAACCTTCTATACTCTCCTCCAGATAATTTCCCTACTAGCCTGTTGTATAAATGGTCAATTTGTAGAAGTTTGAGAGTTTCTCTAACTTTTTCATAATGTTCTTCTTTAAACCTCTTAAACGGACCAACTTCACTGTATAAACCCATTAAAGCAACTTCATATACCTTGATAGGGAAATCTCTTTCTTTTTCTTCCGATTGTGGAACATACCCAATTTTCCCGTTTATCTTTATTTCTCCTGTATAATCTTCGATTTCTCTGATTAGAGTTTTTATTAAGGTTGATTTACCAGCTCCGTTAGGTCCTATTATCCCTACAAAGTCTCCTCTGTATATATCAAAAGATATATTGATCAGTATATTGTTATTTTCAGCTGAATAATTCAAATCTTTAACGGATATTAATGGGTCAGTAGCCATAATTCACCACCCGGATGATTTCAAATAAGTTGTATACGTATAGAGATTCTAAATCGAAAACACCTTCTACACTTCCTAAAGGGTCCAAAACCCCTATACTTAAATTCAAGTTTTCAGCTACGACACTCACAGCCTTGTCGCTGAGCTGAGGTTCATTGAAAATAGCTTTTACGTTTTTCTCTTTAGCAACATTAGTTAATTCAACTAACTGCTTTGGAGTTGGTTCGACCCCAGGAGAGAGTTGAATTACACCAGCAATGTTTATATCGTACCTTCTTGCGAAATAATCGTAGGCGTTATGACGCGTAAATATTGAACCATCGATGACCTTCGCTTTTTCAACAAGGTAGTTATCAAGCAAAATCAATCTGTTTATATATCTTTCAGCGTTTTGGGCGTAGTAATCTTTATTCGCAGGATCTAATTCTCCAAAAACCTCTGCCAAGCCTGGAATGATGTAGGTATACATAATATATGGATCTAACCAAATGTGCGGGTTGTATGCAAACTCTCCATGGTCATGATCTTCGTCAGTCCCGTTCATACTTATAAGTTCTTCAACTGGGATGTAATCCGACACTTGAATTATTTTCACGCCCTGCTTTTCCAGATTCTTGGTTAGATTAGAGATAAAAATTTCTAAAGCTAAACCATTTGTAATTAAAACATCAGATTCGTACAAAGGCACTAGTTCTTTTGGTGTTGGCGAGTATGTGTGTGGGCTCTTTCCTGGAGGAACGACAAGGTTCACTTGACCTTTTTCTTGAATTATTTCTTTACTTACATAGTAATAGGGTAGTATCGACGTTGAAACGTTTATAGCGAATACTAAAAATGAAACTAATAAGACAATGGTTGTTAAGATTGTTTTCTTCATGCCTTCTCTCACCTACTTTTTTATATTTAGTAATACTTTGAACGATTTTTACTGATTGAGATGACCATATTGACCGTCTTCGGTAATCTTCTGACATTCTTTACATATTCCTTCAAAATAAAGCGTATGAGTCAAAACTTTGAAGCCTAATCTTTCTTTTATATACTTACTCATCTGCTCAGAATAACATAGATCAAACCTTTCAAACTTCTTACATTCTGTACAGTATATGAAATGAAAATGCCCTTTTCCCTTAAAAAAATATTTGATTTTGTCTGAAAAAACGATGGATTTAATGTCTCCATTTGATTCATAATTTTTCAAGTTTCTGTAAATCGTGGATTTATCGTAATCTTCGTTGAGCTTTTCATAAATTTGTTCGGCGTTGAGTGGATAATCATACTCTTCTAAAATACCTAAAATGTCTCTGCGAGCTTTTGTGTTTCTCATATAAAGTTCACCTCTTGGGATAAACATGAATGATGTTAAACTGTTAAAAGCATAAATGCAAACGATTTGTTTTTGCAATTAATTTGCACAAATATTATATAGTAAAAACTTTAAAATGTCAAGTTTTTTTATGGTATAATCTAAAAAACTAAACATGGTCTTTCACTTAAGTTCTATGACTACCTACGGTGAACCCCCTCTGTTTCTTATCGTGGAGGAGAGTGAAGTAGCATTATCTATAGTTTTAGAGCTTCTCTATGCAATAGGCCAGATCTCAGAAGGAGGAAAAGTATGGGTGCTATTTCTCAAATCATATCGGTTATATCTGGGTTTATCGGATTGATCTTTACCGTTTTTTTGGTGTTCAATATTTTAGAAAAATCTCCTGGAAATGAAAAAATGCAAAAACTTTCAAAAATAATTCAAGTTGGTGCTCGATCTTTTTTATTTTCTGAATATAGAATCCTTTTTGTTGTTATATTTTTATTCGCTGCTTTTTTGTGGCTTGTAAGCTCTTATAAAATGGCTTTGTCTTTTCTTTTAGGATCGGCATTTTCGGTTTTATCAGGTTTTCTAGGGATGTCAATAGCCACCAGAGCCAATGCCAGGACAACCAATGCAGCGATTAGCACCTTAAAAGATGCTTTGACTGTATCTTTTAATGGTGGCGCGGTTATGGGAATGATTGTTACCTCTTTAGGATTAATGGGATTGGGAGGTATATTCTTCCTTGGCAAAGGAAATACTGAATTAATGAGTGGCTATGCTATGGGTGCATCTTTTGTAGCGCTTTTTGCAAGAGTGGGAGGAGGAATTTTCACCAAAGCCGCTGACGTGGGGGCTGACCTGGTTGGTAAGGTTGAAGCAAATATTCCAGAAGATGATCCAAGAAACCCAGCGGTCATTGCTGACAATGTGGGAGATAATGTGGGGGATGTTGCAGGTATGGGCGCCGATCTGTACGAATCTTACGTAGGCTCGATCTTTTCTGCTTCAGTGTTAGGAAGCATCGCTTTTTCATTTAAGGGGGCACTTTTTCCGTTTTTTGTAGCTTCATCAGGTTTGATATTATCAATTTTTGGTATTATTTTTGTTAATTACTACATCAAAACGACAAAGGAAGTTGAACCCGAAAAGGCCCTTCACTTTGGTACATATCTGACATCATTTCTTCAAGCTATAGTTGTTTTTTTCTTATCGAAAATAGTTTTCGGGAATTTTTATTCAGGTTTAATTGTTATTATGGGTATGGTGGTTGGAATTCTTATAGGGAGCGTTACAGAATATTACACTGCAAAAAAACCCGTTACAGAGCTTGCTAAAAGTGCTCCTTCAGGCTCTGCTCCGCTGATTATCAATGGTCTTGCTCTAGGGATGGAATCAACGCTTTTACCAATTCTTTTAATAGGAACAGCTATTGTACTTTCATTCTACTTTTACGGCCTTTTTGGAATAGCTATCGCAGCTGTTGGAATGCTTTCGACACTGGGTATGAGTTTATCTATCGATGCATATGGCCCTATCGCCGATAATGCCGGCGGAATTGCGGAAATGGCTCATTTAGAACCTTACGTCCGAGAAAGAACGGACAAGTTGGATGCTGTAGGGAATACAACCGCGGCAATGGGGAAAGGTTTTGCAATAGGATCCGCTGCTTTAACAGCTTTGGCTTTGTTCGCCTCTTATTTGCAGTTAACAAATATTTCCATAGTTGATTTGAATGATGCGAATGTATTTACCGCCTTGTTAATCGGTGCTATGCTTCCATTTCTGTTTTCCTCTTTGGTAATGAAAGCAGTTGGTAACGCTGCAAATCTTATGGTTGAAGAAGTAAGAAGGCAATTTAAAGAAATTGTTGGATTAATGGAAGGAAAAGCTGATCCAGACTACGGTAAGTGTGTAAAGATAGCTACCGATGGTGCTTTGAAATATATGATACTTCCTTCTTTAATCGCTGTAATAGCTCCAATAATTATTTATCTGTTATTAGGCAAGCAAGCTGTTGCAGGAATGTTAGCAGGAACAACAGGCTCAGGCGTTATGTTAGCGATATTCATGGCCAACTCTGGAGGTGCCTGGGATAACGCTAAGAAGTTAATAGAAACAGGAAAATACGGGGGAAAAGGGTCTTTGGCACATAAGGCTTCTGTTGTAGGAGATACCGTGGGGGATCCTTTAAAAGATACAGCAGGACCTTCGATAAATATTTTAATAAAACTTATGTCTATAGTTTCTATAGTGATTATTCCTATTTTAATTAGAATTTTTGAGTGAAACTCTTTGTTAAAATTAAAATTTGGAGGTGTATATAATGAAAAGAGTCGCTGTTTTGAATGTTGGTGGAGACTGTCCAGGCTTAAATGCCGTAATCAGGGCACTCATCGTAAAAGGCGCCGAAGAGAATGTCGAAGTCGTTGGTGTCTACGACGGTTTTATGGGTCTTGTTGAAGATAAATTAACAATCCTTGCCAAAGAACATGTCTCAGGTAAATTGCCTGAAGGTGGAATAATTTTGGGCTCTTCAAAATATGATCCTACTGCTAATCCAGACGATTTGAAAAAGTTAAAAAATAACTTTGAAAGATATCAAATAACTAGTCTGATATTGTTAACAGGCCATACCGGAGCAAATATCGCCTTAAAATTGGCTAATGAAGGCATACCTTCGATAATAATACCCGCCACCGTTGATAACGACCTATACTGGACGGATCTTAGTGTTGGCTTTCTAACTGCATTACAGATCGTCACAGATGCATTAGATAAACTTCATTCCACTGCCAGTGCAGGTCATAGGGTAATAGTTGTGGAAACCGGAGGAGACGAAGCAGGATGGTTGGCCACAATTGGTGGAATGGCAGGTGGTGCAGATTATATAATAGTACCAGAGTTCGAATTAGACCCTAAAGATATGGTTGAAAATATTAAAAGAAGATATTCTGCAGGTAGAAGATTTTCCATAGTCGTAGTAGAAGAAAAAGTCAAACTCCCCGAAGAGGTTCAAAATATAATAGGTGATCCCAAAGTTCGTCAATACATGAAACCAGCAGAATTAGTCACAGAGTATATAAAATCTAATCTGCAAAATGTTGAATGTAGAACCGTTGATTTGGATTATTTACAAAGAGGAGGAACTCCTTCATCTTTTGATAGATACTTGGCTTTTAAATTCGGTGTAACTGCTATAGAGGCTGTTAAAAAAGGAAAATCTAACGTGGCTTTAGGTTTGGATGGTTTTGATGTTGTGGAAAAACCCTTTACGGAGGAAATTTTGAAGAATAAAGAGATAAGTAGAGAATTATACGAGATGGGTAGATTGTTTTTCTAAAAATATTTGGCGGTGCTTCTTGCACCGCTATATTTCTACTTCAATTGAAAAGGATATTTTGATCAATGGCGTTGTTTCTCCATACGGGCCGGGCCAACCTTCCACATCTGTTTTTCTTTCATCATCGTAGGGTGTTGCTAAGTTTATTTCACCTTTGAGGTAGTGTTCGAAGATAATTTTGTATCTGGTTGTTTCATTGGCGATATCCAATCCTATTAAGTAACCTTCCATATCGTTTCCGTAGTCAAAGCCTATTGGGATATCTTCTCCATTATATTTGGCGGTGTACTTTAAGTAAGGTGCCCATTGGTTGTACATCCAAGTGTAAACCTTATAATACTCTATCTTCGGAGATATGTAGTATTTCGAAGTTTTACCAACTAATCTTGTTCCTAATCCCCAAGCGAATGCGGTTGGTTTGTAACCTGTTGCTCCCCCTTCAGTTTCGGGTACTACAAAATCGTCCATTGCAAACTGCCCGTATATTTGCCATCCTTTGGTAGGAATGATAGAAGCATCTACTCCCAACATATTATTTGAGAATCCTTCACCAAGGTTGTTATGAGCTATACCAAAAGGGTTAGCATCAGAAAGGTCTGGATATTTCCCACCGATCAAATTTAGTTCGTTCAAAGAAAGTCTAACTCTATCGCAAAGATTAAATTCTAATCTGTGTATAAACAAGGTTTTTGAAGGATCAGAATACCCAAAATCTTCCAATCCAACTCTGTCGGAATTAGTATCAAAAGAGGTATCTTTTTGCCTTTCTAACTCATCTTCAGTTAAGTAAGGATCGAAAAAGTACATTCCTGATACAATTCTCATACTTCCTGCATCGTATCCACCCATGAACCCAGTAACATATGGCAATGAGTCAGATAGATATACCCCTCTTTCCAGATCTGACCAATTGGTTTCAAATATTCCACCAATCAACCACAGGGGATCAAAAGATTTGTAGAAGAAACCAGGGTAAGCTTCAAACTCATTGTTTGAATTTATTGGGTAAGGTGTTATGTTTGTAAAATCTTTTCCTGCGTATATTGAAGATAGTAGATAAACTTCGTTTGTCGTTATCTCAGAGAAGCCCTTCGTATTAAAAAAAATGAAGATAAGTACTAATATTTGAAGCGTTACTATTTTTCTAACTTTCTCCATATTTATCAAAGAACTCTTCTTCACTCATTATAGTAATTCCGTAACTTTGAGCTTTATCTAATTTAGAACCAGGGTTTTCTCCAACAACTAGGATATTCGTTTTCTTCGTTACGTTTTCAGAGAAGGTACCACCTTTAGATTCAACGTATTCAGCAAATTCTTGCCTTGTCATTTTAGAAAGTGCACCGGTTTGACATATAACTAAACCTTTTAAAGGCCCTTCTGATTTTTCTTCTTCTTTTTGGCCCGTGTTGACTCCCGCATCTTTTAGTTTTTTAACAATCTTTTTAACTTCTTCCTGTGAAAAAAACTTAAGAATTGCATTTGCTATATCTTCACCAATACCCTCTATTTTAACAAGTTCATCGAATTTTGCGTCTATTAAACTGTCTAAATTTTTAAAATGATTAGCAAGATCTTTCGCCGTTTTTAAACCAACATTTGGTATCCCAAGAGCGTTAATTAATCTGTACAATTCTCTATTTTTGGATTGTTCTATTTGGGTCAAGATGTTTTTTACTGTTTTGTCTCCTATACCTTCCCCTAAAGTTCTAATTTTTTGTTCGTTTAAATAATAAAGATCTGCTATATCTTTAACTAAGCCTGCTTCTACGATTCTTTTCAATATCTTTGGTCCAAGTCCTTGAATATTCATTGCGTTTCTTGAAACAAAATTTTCCAACGTTCTTAAAAGCTTTTCTGGACAAGAGGGATTCAAACATCTTATTGCCACTTCGGAAGATTTAATTTTTCCAACTTTTCCACCGCATACAGGGCATTTTTCAGGGGGTTGGATTATTTTTTCTTCCCCAGTTCTCTTTTCTTTAATAGGGCCTATAACTTGTGGTATTATCCCTCCAGCTTTTTCAATTAATACGTAATCGCCTTCCCTTATATCTCTTTCCTCTATATAGTCAAAGTTGTGCAAA
The DNA here is from genome assembly GCF_002924605.1 of Petrotoga sp. SL27. NCBI lineage: Bacteria > Thermotogati > Thermotogota > Thermotogae > Petrotogales > Petrotogaceae > Petrotoga > Petrotoga sp. SL27. Next base: position 177,592 of record NZ_JAIP01000012.1, read on the forward strand.
CTTGCCCTTTTTACCGTTGTTCCTTCGAGTTGTATAGGAACAAATTCCGCAACGGGGGTTATTATCCCTGTACTTCCAACTTGAAACTTTATAGCTTTTAACTTAGTCTCTTTTTGTTCGGCTTCAAATTTGAAGGCAATTGCCCATCGTGGGGATCTAGTGGTTTCTCCAAGGATTCTCTGTAATTCAAAACTGTTCACTTTGACTACTATTCCATCTACTTCGTATTCTAATTCCTTTCTGCTTCGATTCCATTCTTTCCAAAATTCTATGACTTGTTCAATATCTTCAACCTTTGTGTAATTAGGATTGATTCTGAAACCAACTTCTTTCAGAAAATTCATCGCTTCTTCTTGTGTCTGTAAATTGTAATTTTGAGGGGAAATAACGTAATACATAAAAGAGCTTAACTTCCTTTTTGCCACCTCTGTACTATCCAGAAGTTTTAAAGTGCCAGCTGTGGCATTTCTGGGATTAGCGAAAACAGGTAACCCTTTTTCTTCCCTTTCAGAATTTATTCTCACAAATTCTTTCTTTGGCATGTATATTTCCCCACGTACCTCAATGGTTAGATCTTTTCTCAATCTTAAGGGAATAGAGGGGATGGTTTTTACGTTTTGCGTGATATCTTCCCCTGTAGTTCCATCGCCTCTGGTTATAGCTTGAGTTAATAGTCCATCAGTGTACCTTAAAGCTACCGATACTCCATCTATCTTCAGTTCACAGAAGTACTCAACATGGTTTGAGTTCAAGTTCTTCAAAACCCTTTTGTGAAATTCTAAGATTTCTTCTTCGTTGTAGGTGTTATCTAAAGATAACATCGGTATCGAATGGTTGACTTTATTGAATCCCTCAACAACGATCCCCCCGATCCTTTGAGTAGGCGAATCAGGAGTTTTCAATTCGGGATATTTTTTTTCAAGCTCTACCAATTCTTTAAATAGCTTATCGTATTCCTGATCGGAAATAATAGGATCTGCCAATACGTAGTATCTGTAGTTATGTTCTTCTATCTCTGATTTTAAATTTTCATATCGTTCTTTTATATTTTTTGGTATGTACAAATTACAGTGCCCCCTTATTCTTCATCTATTACGACCGCAGTTGCTACGGCATACTCTCTTTCATGGGCTATAGATATGTGTATGGTTCCGTTGCCTCCAAACTTTTCGAATAGATATTTCACCGATTCTTCGGCTAAATAAGGTTCTCCACTTTGTTTGTTTAGCACGGTAATTTCCGAGAAAGGAATAAACCTTTTGAAACATTTAATTAATGATTCTTTCACTGCAAAACGACCGGCTGCATATTCTTTTCTTCTTTTTTGCCCTTTAAAAGTATCGTATACTTCTTTTTCTTTTTTAGAAAGAATTTTTTGGACGTTTTTTTCGTTGATTCTTTCGACTTTTACAATGTCAATTCCTATTCCTCTGATCATTAATTAACAACCTCACATTCGCTCCTGGTTCAATCTTTTGTAGAAAGCTTTCAACTTTTTCTTCGTTTAAGTAAATTTCATATGATTGTATTTCTTCAATGTTTATGGAAAGATGTGAAAATACATCGATTAATTGAACATCCTTTTTTACTTTTTTTATAGAATAATTCGCTCCATTAGCCACTTCTGCTTCTATATCCACAACTTTCCCGTCATAGGATACAATTATTTCTTCTTTGTTTAAATGAACCTCTTTCCCGTTTAAGAATACTTTCATCTTTTCGGGTTCAATACCCAAGAATTCTTTTATCTTAGGAAGCTTTATGGCTTTTGTTTTTAGAAGATCTCCATTTTTTATTTGATAATCTTTATCTAAGATTTCTTCGCCTTTCATGATGATCGTACCCACAGGGACTTCATATGGAAGGTTATTTATTGTGAAGAAAATTTTCTCGTTGTAATTTTTAAATACATCCTCTATTTTTGAAGGCGTTGTAAATATTTTATCTCCATCTTTGATCTCTTCTTCTAAGCTTTCTACTTTTTCACCATTTTTTATTACTACAGGATAAGTGGTTTTGGGTTCTCCATTTAAGTAAAATTCAATGGGTTGAATCACGTCTTTCAATTTCAAATTGACAGGTTCGCCGTTCTTGGGTTGTTCTATTTCAATATGGTCTCCTGGTTTGATGGGAGAATGTATATCTGCAGATACTCCGTTTATTGTTATTTTTGCCTTCTCACCCATATTTCCCTTTTTTATCTGTAATTTTCCGTTCAGTTCGAAAGCTATCGCTGGGGAGGGTAATCCAACCAATTTGTCTAGAGAATAACCTGATTGTAGTAACGCCTGTAAAACGTTCATGTCTTTGCCTATGATTAACATATTTACATTTCTTCCGTTTATTTTAACAGTATTGAATACACTACCCTGTTTTTTCAGTGCAACATTTACTATACCTAAAGGAGTTATGTATTCACTACCTTCCATTCTTTTTGATTCAAAAATGATATTCTCCAAATTTTTGGTAGTTTTTAAAGATACCCTTTCTTTGGGAAGTCCAAGTTTGCCGGCTAATTTTTCGGTGAAAGTTGGTACTTTTCCTCCACCACCTACTACCATCACAGCAACAGGAGGTTTCCTGTTTAAATTCAATATTTCTTTAGCTATTTTATCTGTTATGCTGCCTATAACAGGTGTGATAATTTCGATTACTTCTTCTTTTCTTATAACTTGAGGATTATCCAAAATATCGTTGTATGTAATTTCATCGCTTTGAGATAATTGTTTTTTAATCATTTCCGCGGTTTTAAAATCCACTAAAAGTTGTTGAGATATAGTATCTGTTATCTCGTCTCCAGCTAAAGGTACCATTCCATAGCCTGTTATTACCCCTTTATTTGATATGGATATATCGCTTGTTCCTGCTCCCACATCTACCATTGCAACATTCAGGTTTCTCAAGTCCTCAGGTACAACTAAACTTGTGGCAGCTATCGGTTCCAATGTAACATGGATTGGTTTTAATCCTACTTTATCCAACACAGACATCATTGCTTCTACAACATTTTTTGGTAGATAAGCTGCCAAAACTTTTACTTTTGCTTTGTCACCTCTTTGCCCTTCTAGATGTTTAATCCATTGATTATCAAGACTGTAGTAAAGTATGGAGTATCCTACACAGTACATTTCTTGTGAGTAGTTTAATTTTTCTGTAGATGCTTTAACGGCTTCAAGTTCCATTTTTTTGATTGTTTCATTGTCTAAGTAACCATAAGTTGAAATATCAATGCTGTAAGAACCTATTGAAGAGATTAGAAATCTACCAGCTATGGCGATGGCAACTTCGGAAAGATTTATGGAACTTTCTTCTTCCAGTTTTTTCTTTATTTTGGCTACCCCTTTTGCAACCTTGTTTACATCATGAATTTGTCCGTCAAGCATAGCTCTATTTTCGTGTTCAACTTCTGCAAAATGCTTGATGATTATATTTTCCGTTTCTTCATCATATTCTGCCAATGTCCCTACAAGGGTTCTTGTACCTATATCAAGTCCAAAGATCATTTCCATTCCCCCATTATTTAAACTTCTATTACTGTCGCCCCTGTTCCCCCTTCTTCACTTCGGGCGATTTTGAAATCTTTAATTAGAGATGATTTTCTTAGATAATCCCAAATTCCTATAGCTAGTTTCCCTGTTCCTTTTCCGTGTATTATTCTTCCTTCTTTTATCCCAGAACTTATTAAATCAGAAATAAATTTTTCTATTTCTGGTATAGCTTCATTTACTGAATAACCTCTAACATCTAATTCAGTGTTCATATTTTTCTTTTGATCTATTTTAACTTGAATTCTTTTTTCTTCATTTTTATCTTTATCAGAGTTAATTATAGGTTCAATTTCCGTTGGATTATAAGTTATCTCTATGGGAGAACCATCAATTTGAACGGTTATCTTTGAGTTTGTCACCCTTTTTACCGTCCCCTTAATATTATTAGAGGTTTTTACTTTCATTCCAACTTTTATCTTAGATCTTTCAATTTTTCGCCCTTTTTGTTTTTGAGATAACGTTTTTTTAATTTTTTCAAGTTGTGAGGCCATATTTTCGGATTCTTTTAATTTTTTGCTGATTTCTTGTAGATCGATTTGATCTTTGTATTGCTTGATTTCTTTTAATACGTTTTGAATTTGGCTTCTCATCTTTTTTATCTGTTCTTTAAGTTGATACAACTCGGGATCGAGACTTTCTATTTCTTTGTTCTTTAATTTTTGAAGTTTTTCTTCGTACTCTTTTTTCATTTTGCCGATCTCTTCTTCTTTGTTCCTAATCCTTTCTATACTTTCTTCGTATTCTTTGTGTATAGAAGCTAATCTACTGAGTACTTTTTCACTTTGTGAAAATTCCTCGCTGAGATTTCTTTTACTTTCTTCTATTATTTGAGGGTCAATCCCCAGTCTTTCGGCTATTTCAATTGCATGTGAAGCTCCCGGCACTCCTATCATTAGTTTGTATGTAGGTTTAAGTGTCTCAATATCAAATGACATAGAAGCAGCGAGTAATTTTTCTTCTTCCAGAGAGAATGTTTTAATTTCAGATAGATGTGAAGTGGCAAATATTATTGGTCCTTTCATCAATAGGTACTTCAAAATGGCTTTGCTTAAGGCAGCTCCTTCAATAGGATCGGTTCCAGTTCCTAACTCATCTATCAATACAAGGGATTTTTCATCGACGTTTTCAAGTATATTTTTTAAGTTCAGCAAATGTGCTGAAAAAGTGCTTAAATTTTGAGATATATCCTGTTGGTCCCCTATATCCGTGTAAATTTCTTCTATAAAAGGTATTTCAGCATTTAAAGCTAATACTGGTAAAGCGGAATGAGCCATAAAAAAGGCTAATCCAATTGATTTCAGAGAAACCGTTTTACCCCCAGTGTTAGGTCCCGTTATTATCATCCCGTTTCTATCAAGTTCAACATCTATGGGGACTATTTTTTCTTTTGGTATTAATGGGTGTTTTAGTTCTTTGAGAAGAATCTTTTTAGTAGTTTGGGGTAGAGTGAATACAGCATTCATATCTTTGGCGTATCTAGCTTTTGCTATATTGGCATCTATATATTCTATCAATTCTATGTTTTTTTCTATTTTAAATTTGTTTTTTTGAAGCTCAAAAGTCAAATTTGAGATTATTCTACTGATTTCGTTCTTTTCTTGTGAGAATAAATCCATCAGATTTTCATTCAGTTCTATAATGGTGTCTGGCTCTACAAACAAAGTAGCACCGGAATCGGATCTTCCTACGGTAATACCTTTTATAACATTTCTATTTTCACTTTTTAACGCTATACATAACCTTCCATTTCTTTCCAGGGGCTGGTCTAAAGAAAGGTATTTAATATACTTACTTTTTATCTTGTTGAATTCTACATTTAATTGATGTTTTACAGTGTTTATACCGTTTCTTATTCTTTTTAATTCTATCGAGGCGTTATCTTTAATTTCTCCTTCAGAAGTAAAAACTTTAAAGATCTGATCCTTTAAATCAAGTAGAGGTTTGTAATCTGATAACTTATCAGTTAGCAAATCATTTATACCGCTGTAATATTTATGAATGGCATAACCGTCTTCCAAAAACTCTCCAATCTTTCTGAATTCTTTACCTTCGATACTTTCCTTGTTGCTGATCTTTTCCATTATAGAAGGGATATAACTTAAACCATACAAATCTTTTAATTTACCTTTAATTGCCATATCAAAAAAAACACGAGAAATATTCACTTCTCGGTCTAATTCTGTTAGATCTTCGTACATTTTTACATTTTCTGAAAAATACTCTTTACCATAATCGGTATGACTATAGGATGCAACAAAATTTAATATTTTTTCGATCTCCAAATCCTTGTAGGTTTTTTCTAAAATTTAAAACTCACTCCCAACGAGATTGGTAGATAATTAACCGTTAGGTCGCCTTGGTAATACCTGGTCTCGTAACCAACAGACAGAGATAAATTGTTGTAGCTGATACCTCCATTAATAAGTATTTCCGTTTTAAAGGTTTTAAAATAATCTTCCGTGTGAACGCCTCCATAGGCGGATACCAAGAAATCTAAATTGCCAATTATACCGGTTGTATATTTCATATTCAACCCTAAAGAAATTCCAACATCTTCTATATTTTGTAAACTATCTAATAATTCGTAATTGTAAAAAAATCCTAAATAAGGGCCATAGGAGATTTCTTCACTATCTTGTGTTGGAACTAAAAAAGAAATCCTTCCGCCGGTGTAGTCTAAACTTTGTTGAATGCTTGTATCACCTGTTGAATTAAGCGTGTAAGAATAAGAAGGGGTCAATAATAACTCAAAAGCATATGTAACGCTAGTTATGATAAAGAATATGGAAAGTACTAAAAAAAGTTTATTTTTTATCATTTTTTACTCTCCCTTTTATTTTTAAGATGATTGTATTTTAACCTTAGAGACGATTTTTTCAAAGTTATCCCTTATAGTTTCTATAGAAAGGCCGCACTCTTCTAGTTGTTCTTCTCTCGTGGCATGAGAAACAAACTCGTCTTTCACACCAAATGAGTAAATTTTCTTAATTCTCAGTTTGAATATATCTTCGTTGAAACCACCTTTTAAACTACCCTCTTCATAAACAAAGATATATTCGGCTCTTTGTTCCAATATTTCCAAAAAATATTCATTTAAAGGTTTGACGCTTCGTACTCCGATTATATTAATATTATAATCTTTCAGAGCTTCATAAACATTTTGAGAGATAGTTCCAACAGCAAGAGCGTATATCCCTGAATCAGCCATTTTTAAATATTTCCATTCTCCATCTACTATTTGAAGGTTGTCGAGTATATCTTGTATTTCTATTTTTTCTCCATCTCTTGGAAATCTAATAAATCTAGGTTTTTTCAAACCATTTATTACAGAAGTATAAATCATATTAGCTAAATCTTGTGCGTTTAAAGGGGTCCAGATTTCTACATTTGGAATTAACCTTGTATATGAGATATCAAAAACTCCCTGGTGCGTGGGACCATCTTCTCCAACCAAACCCGCCCTATCTAACAAAAATAGAACCGGTGTCTTTTGTAAGGCAACATCATGAATAAGTGAATCAAATGCTCTTTGCATGAAAGTTGAGTAAATATCAACAACAGGCAAAACTCCACCTAAAGATAGAGCAGACGCAGTAGTAACTATACTTGGTTCCGTGATACCCATATCAATTACTTTGTCAGGACATATATCTTGAAGGATATTTAATCCAGTTCCATCGGCCATGGCTCCCGTAAAAGCTAAAAACTCATAATCTTTTAAGTGGGATAACGTATGTCCAACAATTTTACTGTAAGAGACTTTGTTCACTTCTTTTTTTGATACACCATGAAATTTAGTTGGAGATTTTTCAGTTTCTTCGAAACCTTTACCTTTGGTGGTAACAACATGCAGTATCACAGACTTCTCATCATAATCTTTAATAAATCCCAAAAACTCTTCCATTTTTTTGATATCATGTCCATCAACTGGTCCATAATATTTGATTCCTAACTCTTCAAATAGTGATGCTGGTGTATCGTATATAGAGTATTTTAAAGCGTTTCTGACTTTCTTTAAAACTGATTCTACATCCTTACCAACGGACGAATCTTCCAAAGAACTCTTTAAAATTTCTTTTGCTTGGGTATATTCTTTTTTTATTCTAAAGTTGTTCAACAATCGGGAAATTGCTCCTACATTTTTTGAAATAGCCATGTTGTTATCGTTTAGAACTATCTTCACCTTTGCATCTTGATAGTTCAACTGATTTAACGATTCAAGAGCCATTCCACAACCTAAGGCTCCATCTCCAATAACAGTAACTATATTCCTTTTCCTATTTTTTATTTTATCAGATAGCGCATAACCTACGGAAGCTGCTATAGAGGTCCCCGCATGCCCAGCTCCAAATCTATCTGCTGGTGATTCGTAGATATTTGTGTATCCACTTAATCCGCCTTTTTTCCGTATGGTCTTGAAATCTTTCCAACGACCTGTCAAAAGTTTATGCACGTAAGATTGATGACTGGTATCCCAAATAATAACATCTTCTAGTGGATCAAATATCCTGTACAATGCGATAGTTAATTCCACAACACCCAAATTTGAGGCAAGATGACCATTGTTATTGTATACAACGTTGAAAATATACTCTCGAATCTCATGGGCTATTTCTTCTAATTCCTTGTAGCCCATGTTCTTAAGTGCTTTATACAGAGGAGTATTTGGTGATGCCATACATTTTATATAGATTTTTAGTTACTCAAAATCTATACTTCCCCCCTTTCAATTTTTGTGACTCTACATAATCGATGCTTGAGAACGTGCAATCTTATCCATAATACCGTTAACAAAAGCAGCGGCTTTTTGTGTCGCATAAGTTTTGGTTAACTCCGTGGATTCATTTAATATTACTTTGACAGGTATCTCTTTTTTGTTTATTAGTTCGTAGATAAAAATCCTCATCACTGTTTTTTCGATGTTTCCTATCCTTTCTATTGACCAATCAACTGAATATTTTTTAATCAACTCATCATACTCATTTTTATCTTTATAAATATCTTCAATGTATTGTTTAGCCTCTAAATAATAACTTTCTTCTAATCGTACCCCTTCGTTTAATTTTTCAAAAGTGAATAATATATCTTCCAACTTCACATCCTTTACCGATAGTTGGAAAAGGCTTTCAAAAATTAACTTTCTCATCATCCTTTTTTTTGATATGTTTTCACTCATTCTTTTCCCTTTTCTCTTCATCCTCCTTTTCTTCACTTTCAGGGGTTTCTTCATTTTCCAAGGTCTCTTCTTCTATTTCTTCGTATTCTTCTAACTCTTCGGGTTTTACAAGATTTTCAATAGATATGTCAATGTTTGAGATATAGACCTCTGCAATTCTTTCAAGATCATCTTTAACAGCTTTTTGAATATTTTTAGAAAATTCAACGATGTTTTCACCGTATTTAGCGGGTACCTTTAACGAAACACTAACACTGGAATCATCATTAATTGTAATTTTTATACTCTTTTGCAAATCTTTTTGAATTTTCTCGTTATAGACCTTTTGTTCTTTCATATAATCTTCTACACTTTTGAAAACTAAATCTTTTAACACATTTTCTGAAATACTAATTTCTCCAAAATCATTTTCCTCGTTCAAAGACATTGTTTTTCCCTCCTTAGGATTAATATTTTACCTATTTTTAATTATATCATAAATTAAAACATTTTTAACTGATTTTCATGTGATTCATATTTTTTCTTATTAATATTTTTTATTCTCTTCAATCTATTTTCCAAGTCAACTCTATTTGACAATTGAGCCAATATTTCTTTTGATCTTTCAATTATTTCGACGGGAAATCCTGCCAATCTTGCTATTTCTATACCGTAACTGTTATCACTTATGCCATCTTCAATTTTGTGTAAAAATATAACACCATCCATAGTTTCTACAACCTTAATTCTCTTCGCAACTACTTCTTCATATATATGCGACATGTAAGTTAACTCCGTATAATGTGTAGCGAAGATTGTATTGCATCTTTTAACTTGAAATAAATATTCTGAGATTGCCCATGCAACAGAAATACCATCTAATGTACTCGTCCCTCTCCCTACTTCATCAAGGAGCACAAGGCTGTTATTCGTTGCTTTATTCAATATAGTTGAAACCTCTAACATCTCGACTAAAAAAGTTGATTTTCCGCTAACTATATCATCCCTTGCACCGATTCTCGTAAATATACCATCATAAATAGGGATTTCCGCCATTTCGGCAGAAACAAAGCAACCTATTTGTGCCATTATACTTATTAGCCCTATTTGCCTTATAAAAGTTGATTTTCCACTCATATTAGGACCTGTCAAAATTATATAAAACTTGTCTTCGTTTAAATATAAGTCGTTAGGAGTAAAGTCATCAACAAATCTTTCCACCACTGGATGTCTTGCGTTGATTATTTTGATTTCTTTGGAGTTTTGCACAAAAGTGGGCCTTTTGTAATTGTAAACTCTGCTAACCTCTGCAAAAGATCTAAAAACATCCAATTCAGCGATCTTATCGGAAAGTTTTTCTATTTTATCCACATATTGACTTAGATGAGTTAATACCTTATCGTAAATATCTTTTTCAATAACCTTTATTTTTTCTTCTGATATCGCTAAGCGCTGTTCAACCTCTTCCAATTCTTTTATTGTATACCTTTCCGTATTAACCAACGTTTGCTTTCTCACGTAATCATCAGGAACTTTAGAAGATTGTGTTTTTGAAACTTCTATATAGAAACCGTAAATCTTATTCCTTCCAACTTTCAAACTACTAATCTTAGTTTTTTCCTTCTCCCTCTTTTCAATACCTTTCAAAACGCTATCTAAGTTATTAAATATGTTTCTGTATTCATCTAACTCTTCTGAAACACCTTCTTTAATTACTTTTCCGTTTCCTGGAGCAATAGCAGGTTCTTCGATGATGGTATTTTCAATAAACTCTTTAACTTCTTTAAGGACATCTATACCATCAAAAAAATTGGTCAATCCTGGATTCGAAGTTAAAGATTCGATTATATAGGGAATCACTTCCAAAGAATCTTTTAACGCAATAAGATCTTTTGGAGTTGCCTTCATCAAAGAAATCCTAGATGAGATCCTTTCGAGATCTTTTACAGATGACAAATATTCTTTTAGTTCTTCTAACAAAAGAGGATCTTCAACTAAGTACTGGACTTTGTTTAGCCTTTCTTCTATTTTTTCTTTATCGGTGAGAGGAGTAAGGATGAACTCTCTTAATTTTCTATTCCCCATACTGGTTTTTGTGAATTTTAGAATGTCGTAAAGAGTTTTTCCTTTGTTTGAATTTGTAGGAAGAATGCCAAGATTTTCTATAGTGTTGGAATCTAAAAACATGTAGTTTTTTGTTTTAAAACGCTTTGGAAGTTTCATGTGTTTGATTTTTGAAAATTGTGTGACTTCTAAGTACTTTAAAACAGCATCGGCTACTTTTAATTCTTCATCATCGTAATCCAAATGATCAAGACTTAAAACTTCGTACGTTTCTTTCAAATGGTCTTTAAAATTGTTTGAAAAATACCATTCATCCAAGATTTCTACATAAACCTGATTGGCTAAATTTTTTATCTTTTTTGATAGGTGTTCAAGCTCCTTGGATAGCAAAATCTGTACCAAACCAAAAGAAGAGATGAAGTCTAATAGTTCGCTTTCTTTGAAATCAAATGAGTCTAAATAAAAGTCACCCGTTGAAAAATCAAAAATGGCTATTTTAAACAAATTCCCATTGTTGGTGATCAAGGCTGTAAATCTGTTTGTTTCTTCCAACATACCTTCGTCTATGATGGTACCGGGTGTCAGTATTCTGGTTACTTTTCTATCTACTATACCTTTTGAGCTTTGAGGATCTTCCATTTGTTCACATATAGCTACTTTATACCCCGCATCTAATAGCCTTTTTAAATAGTTATTTAAAGCATGGTAAGGAATGCCTGCCATAGGGTGACCATTTCTTTTCGTTAGCACAATTTGCAATATTTCACTGACTTTTTTGGCATCTTCAAAAAAAGTTTCATAAAAATCTCCGAGTCTAAAAAGTAAAATAGAATCTTTATATTCTTCTTTTATCTTTAGATATTGCTTTATCATCGGAGTTAAATTACTCATAACTGATCCTCCCCGCATTCTTTGGGGCCCTGTAACCCTTTTAAAATCGAAATCTTTTTTTTGAAAATTAGTTTATTCCAAATGTATCTACTCTCAAACAAAAGAAGGGCGCTTCGTTTCTGGCGCCTTCTTTAATTTGAATTGTTAATAAAATTTGGTTGAAATCCTTTAGTCTGGACTTGATTATTTTTTGTCGATTTCTTTAGTGGCTTCACTCTTTGTTGTTATTACTTTATCTATGAGACCATAGTTTAAAGCTTCTTGTGCATTCATAAAAAAGTCTCTATCGGTATCTTTTTCTATCTTTTCTAAGGGTTGTCCAGTATGTTTGCTAAGTATGTTGTTTAGGTCATCTTTTAATCTTAAAATCTCTCTAGCGTGTATTTGTATATCAACGGCTGTTCCTTCGGCACCACCCCAAGGTTGGTGTATCATAATTCTTGAGTAAGGCAAAGAATACCTTTTACCTTTTGCACCAGCCGCTAATAGTACCGCTCCCATAGAGGCAGCCTGACCTATACATATAGTTGAAATATCAGGTTTAACGTACTGCATTGTGTCGTATATTCCTAATCCTGCCGTTACAGAACCGCCAGGAGAGTTTATGTATAAAAATATGTCTTTGTCTGGATCTTGAGATTCCAGGAAGAGTAACTGGGCAATTATTACATTAGCTACATCATCATTTATTGGTGTTCCTAAAAAAACTATTCTATCTTTCAACAATCTAGAATAGATGTCATAAGCCCTTTCGTATCTTCCTTCCGTTTCTATAACTACTGGCATAGGTATAGCCATAATTTATCGCCTTCCTTTCTTAATCTTTTCTACAATTTTTTTTGATTCAAGCGCAGTTAACACTATTTGGCCACTATCCATATAAATAATAGATTTGACCGCCTTGCCATATGAAGCATCAATCAAACTAACAGTGGCATTTAAAGGAGGTGGAGAATTTTCTAACTCAGTTTCATTTTCAAATTGAGTTAATACATCAATTCCTTGGTAAATCTTTTTTATTTTACCAAACTGAACGAATGAATCAGGGACAACAGAATGGATTCTCTCCGTAGGCACAAAAACACCTTTTCCAACCGCTATAAACATTATTATCCATCTTCCTCTTTAAAATGTTTGTCATCACTTAGATTATACACAACAAATATTATTTTTTGTTTAAATTATCATTAATCAATGCTAGTTGAATCACTTAATTGGTTTTTTATCTTCTCGTATCTTTCATCAATTTGTGCTTTTTCTTCCTTTAAATTGACTAATTTTTCTCTTGCATAGGTAAGTATATCCAATGCTTTTTTATAAATTTCAAGGGCATTTTCAACATCCAATTCGTCTTGCTTTTCATTTTGAAAGTAATCGTTGATACGTTCCAAGAGTTTTAATTGTTCTTTGAAGCTCATCTTTTTAATTTCTTCTTGACTCAGTTTAATTATTTCTTCCATCTTTATCCTCCTCTTTCAATGGTTAAAGGGGGACGTTAAGGGGCTTATCCCCTTAAGAACCCCAAAATCAAAATTTATTTTAAAAGAGCTATTTTGCACAACGCTGCAAAAATTATCACCATTTTTTGATATTCTCGATATTCGAATCAGCTTCTCCGTCTTTAAATATTAATTTAACCTCATCTTTCCTCTGTAGTTTTTCCACACTATCTATGATTTCTTCACCTTTTTTTACCAAAACACCGTTATTTAAAAACGCAGCAAAAGGACTCGACTTAGTAAGTTCTTGAAAAGTACTAAATAAAATTCTTTCTGATATTTCGAACTTACTTTTCAACTCAGATACAATTTCATTCGTTGTACTTATTATGTTCTGGTTGTAAGTTTTGATGCTATATTCTATGAACCTTTGAATATAGTCCAACTTGTTGAGAGATATTGATTTTTCACTACTTTCAATCATTTGGTTAACTTTTCTAGTAATATTAAGATGATCCTCATCCAAAGTTCTGAACAAATTAATTAATTCCCTACTAAGGTAATATTTAAAGTTGTTAATTGTATTGAAAGAGAGTAAGTTCTCCATCTGATAATAAACATTGGTAAAAGAATAGGTTATATTTTTTTCTAAGGTTTCTAGATTATCTGTAAAATAGTTAATTTGATTGACTATATCTCTTGATACTTCCGTAGGTGTTGAATAGTTTTTCCAACTAACAAAATCAGGTATTGTAGAATCTTGTTCATGCCCTATCCCTGTAAGAACAGGAATCTTTCGGTTAAACTTTGCTATAAGAGAACCAAGCTCAAAATCATCAAAATACATCAGGTCGCTTTTTGAACCACCTCCCCTGATTATAACAACTACATCATAATAGATTCCAGACTTTAAAATAGCAAACAGGGCTTTTTTGATCCCAGGTACCGTTTCTGCACCCTGCATGGGAGCCGGGTATAAGTGTACAATAGGAATAAACCTAGAATGATTAATATTTTTTTGAAAATCCCCAAAACCAGCAGCGGTTGGTGAAGTAATAACGGCTATCTTTTTTATTGGATCAAGTTCTATTAGTTCATGTTCCACTTTTCTTAGAAGATTGCTCTTTTCCAACTTTTCCAATATTTCTTTTTTCTTCTTTTCTATTTCAGAAGCGCCTAAAGGTATTATTGATGAACCAGATACTACATACTTAGCTTCTCTTTTCCAAAAGTTAACAATGCCCTGAAACTTCCACCTTTTATTGAGAAGTTCTCTTTCGTTATCAACACTACAATGTTCAAATACATATGGAACATTAGATTGACTGAAAATTATAGTTATAGAATAATTTGAACTTCTCACTCTTTGAGAAAGTTCAATGTAGAGGTCCCCTCTTTTACTGTATTTTGCATGAGTAACATCACCTATAACCTCGATCTCTTGCCTGTAAAGAGGAGAACTGGTGAATATACTGTTCAAATATTCTATCAACTCTTGTATGCTTTCAAACTTAAATTCTTCTTGTTGGGAAAATAACAACGGTTAGCTCTCCTTTCACTTGATCTTTGGATTCAAAAAATTTTATCCCTTCAGAAATTTTCCCTTTAAAAAATTCTTGGTAGAGCTTCGTCATCTCTCGTGCAACGAATACTTCTATCTCTCCAAAATTATCCAAAATTTCTTGTAAGGTCTTTATTATTCTATTTGGAGATTCAAAAAAAACTATTGGATATTCGAAACCTTTTATCTCTCTCAAAAGTCTTCTCAATTTTTTACCTCGAGGTAAAAAGCCTAAGAATAAAAACTTGGAAGCCGGGAATCCACTTACAGCTAAAGCAGAAGTCAATGCAGAAGGGCCTGGGACCACGTCTATTTTAATACTATTTTCCCAACACCTTTGTACCAAGTTAAAGCCGGGGTCGGCCAAAACAGGCATCCCCGCATCTGACACTAAGGCGGTTATATTATGACTTTCGATCAAAGATAATACAGTGTCCATAGTCTTTTCTGAGTTTGCCTCATTGAAAGTAAATAACTCTTTTTTGCCAAGTTCAAAATGGTTTATCAATTTCAAGGTGACCCTTTTATCCTCGGTGAGTATTAGATCAGCTTCTTCCAAAGTTTTTAAGGCTCTTAAAGAAATATCTTCAAAATTACCTATGGGTGTGCCAACTAGAATTAATTTTCCCATTTTGATTTTTCACATCCTAACAATTTTGTTTAAATCGCATTCATGTTCCCCTGCAAAGTCAGAATTGTTGTATCCATCTAAATAAGTTAAGTCTTCCAATTTCCAGAAAATGTCGCCTAAAAAATCCATCAAGAACTTCGTTAAATCAACATTCTTTTCCTTTTCTTCTATTTCTAGAAGATACATAATCTTCGAAAATTCCTTTTTGTATCTTATACAATTATCAGGGTTCAACAACTCGTCTACTACTATTTCCGGGTCTTTATTTAAAAGATATCTTTTTTTCATTACCATCCTTTGACTTTTTAAATTATCAAAGTAGATTTCTTTTTCGTTTAGAAAATCTTCTTCCTCTTCTCTTAATCCCTTTGTTATTTCCTTTTTAAAATTTGAAGTCCACACTTTTTGGCCATTTTTAATCTCTAACCTCGTTCTCAAACCATTTTTATCGTACCATTGAAGTATAAGCGATTCATCAAAGGCCAGTGAGGCTAACTTATTAAATATATATTTATCGGGTATTCTATACTTTCTCTCATTCTCATATTTCAATGTAATCTCCTCTTTGTTTCAATCTGTATAATTATATATGTAATTGTACCATAATAACCTTATTTTCTTTTAAAAAACAGATTAGATCATAATAAATATCCGTGAAAATATTGGTTAGTTCATAAAAAAGAGAAATTTCATAAATATTTTACTTTTATGAAAATAAGAAACTTGACAAAACCAAAATAACTCATTATAATTGACACGAATTTTATCAATGACCAACGTTCGGAAAATGATAAATAATGGCTAAGGAGGTAAACAAATATGACAAAGGATGAGTTGTTCGAAAAAGTAAAAGAAATAATCGTAGATACGTTGAGTGTCGACGAGGAAGAAGTTACATTGGATGCCTCATTTACCGATGATTTAGACGCGGATTCTTTAGAGCTAGTGGATTTAACTATGGCTTTTGAGTCTGAACTCGGAGTAACGATAGAGGACGAAGA
Source organism: Petrotoga sp. SL27 (assembly GCF_002924605.1). Taxonomy (NCBI): domain Bacteria; kingdom Thermotogati; phylum Thermotogota; class Thermotogae; order Petrotogales; family Petrotogaceae; genus Petrotoga; species Petrotoga sp. SL27. The sequence continues at coordinate 193,882 of NZ_JAIP01000012.1, forward strand.
GTTAGAAAAAATCAAAACCGTTGAAAATGCGGTTAATTTATTATCTGAAAAATTGAACATCGACGATGAGGATTGAATTAATCACAAAATGAGGGGAGCATTCGCTCCCCCTTGTTTTTTAAAATATGGTAATTTTTTCTTAAAAAAGAGGTGAAATAAAATAATGGCTGAAAAATACATTATAGTAACGGGAGGAGTACTCAGCGGTATAGGTAAAGGAGTTGTTTCTGCTTCAATAGGAAGGCTTTTAAAAGAGCTGGGATTAACCGTCAATTCATTGAAAATAGATCCTTATCTGAATGTAGATGCTGGAACTATGAACCCCAACCAACATGGAGAAGTTTTTGTAACAGAAGATGGCTACGAAGCGGATCTTGATTTGGGCCATTATGAGAGATTTTTAGGGATAGAGATGAAGAGTTTCAACAATATGACAGCAGGTCAAGTGTATAAATATGTTATCGAGAAAGAAAGAGAAGGAAGGTATTTAGGAGCTACCGTTCAGATGGTTCCTCACGTTACTGAAAGGGTAAAAGAAAGGATCGAAGAGATAGACACAGAAGTCTTGCTCATTGAAATAGGGGGCACTGTTGGCGATATTGAAGGTGAAATATTTTTAGAGGCTGTAAGAGAGCTGTCTTTCGAGAAAGGTCGAAAAAATTTTATGTTCATACACGTAACTTTTGTCCCTTATTTACATGTTACCAACGAGTTTAAAACTAAGCCAACTCAGCAATCCGTTCAACTTTTAAGAAGAATAGGAATCCAACCAGATATGCTTTTGGTAAGAACGGAAAAAGAGATAGACCTTTCCAGCCTTGAAAAAGTAGCTTTGTTCGGAGGCGTTCCTTTAGACTATGTTGTAAACCTTCCGGATTTAGCAAACGTTTATGAAGTTCCTCAAATTCTTTATGAAAAGAATATTCATACGCTTATTTCTAGTAAATTGAATTTGGAAATATCAAAAGAAGTTGAAGAATTGAGCTGGAAATGTCCTAAAACATTTAAAAACTTAAAAATTGCTATGATTTGCAAGTATTTAGGTACCGATGATGCCTACAAGAGTATAATGGAAAGTGTTTTTTTAAGTGGTGCAAAAAGGCCTGATCTAATCAACTCTGAAGAGCTAGAAGAAATGAGCGAAGAGGAAATCAAAATACTTTTAAGTAAATATGAAGGTATAATTATCCCAGGCGGCTTTGGATCAAGAGGAATCGAAGGAAAGATAAAGGCTATAAAATATTCCCGGGAAAATAATGTTCCTCTTCTTGGGATTTGCCTTGGTATGCAACTAATGGTGATAGAGTTCGCTAGAAATGTTTTCGGATACAAAGAAGCTAATTCAACTGAGTTTGATGAAAATACTCCTTATCCTGTTATTGATTTGATGGAAGAACAAAAAAAAATGCTTAATTTAGGCGGCACAATGAGACTAGGAGCTCAAAATATTGAAATACTTCCCGACACGAAACTTCACAAGATCTATGAAGGGAAAAATTCTATCTTTGAAAGGCACCGACACCGTTATGAAGTTAATTACAAAGATTTCGAGAATATGTTTGAAAAAGGGAAAAATGTTCCTAATAAACTTTCCATATCCGCCGTTACAGATTTCGTTGAAGCTATTGAACTGAGTTCTCATCCTTTTTATATCGGTATTCAATACCATCCGGAATTTAAGACAAAAGTTGGAGATCCGCATCCTATCTTCAAAGCATTTATTGAAGCGATTGAAAAAAACAAATAAATGAAAAGGAGGAAAACAAATGACTTTTTATGAATTGTATTTACGCTCTTTTTATGATTCAAATGGCGACGGTCTTGGAGATTTACAGGGTTTAAAACAAAAATTGGATTACCTGTGTGATTTGGGAATAGATCATGTCTGGCTGCTACCAATTATGAAATCTCCAGCCTTTCACGGTTATACAGTCTCTAATTTTTTCGAGGTTAATCCTGTTTATGGGGATCTAAAAGATTTAAGAGAGGCATTAGAAGAGGGACACAAGAAAGGTATAAAATTCATCCTTGATCTTCCTATTAATCACGTGGCAGTTACATCAGAATGGTTTCAACGCGCACTTAAGGGAGAAGAGCCATACAAAAATTGGTTTATTTGGGCCAACGAGAAGGCTGATTTAGAAGAAAAAAGACATTGGGACGAAAGTAAAATCTGGCAAAAGATAGGTGATAGATATTTTTATGGCATTTTTGGTCCTGCCTCACCTGACCTTAATTTTGAAAGCAAAGAATTATGGGAAGAGATAAAAAGAATTTTTAAATTCTGGTTAGACAATGGTTTTGATGGCTTCAGACTGGATGCCGCAAAACACATTTTTGATTTTGACCTTGAAAAGATGAGGTTCCATTACCAACATGAAAAAAATATCGAATTCTGGAAAGAGATGGTTAGCTATATAAAATCGATAAAAAAAGATGCCTTAGTTATAAGTGAGGTATGGGATGCACCGGAAATTGTAAGAAAGTACGAAGGAATATTCGATATAGGTTTCAACTTCCCACTTGCAGAGGATTTAAAGATGACCTTAAAAAATGAATCACCTCAAGATCTAGTAGAAACATTGAAAAAATGTATGACAGAGTATTTACCAAATGGTAAGGTCCTATCTATGTCAGGTAATTTCTTAACTAATCACGACATGACAAGGATTCTGTCTGACTTAAAAGATGAAAAGAAAGTGAAGTTGGGCTTTTCAATTCTTTACACACTTCCTGGCATTCCCTTTATCTATTATGGTGAGGAAACAGGAATGAAAGGTATTCCGCAAGATGTTAATTTTACAGAAGACAGTCAAGAACCATTTCACTGGTATGAAAATGGTTTTGGGCCTGGTCAAACAGAATGGAAAGGCTTTAAATTCAACCCTCCATATTCAGGTGAATCTGTCGAAGAACAGATAAACCAAAAAAATTCCATTTTAAACACCATAAAAGATTTGATTCGATTTAGAAAGTCTAACCCCTGGATCGATGATGCACGAATTGAGATTTTGAATTTTGACCAAAATATGGTAAAATTAAGGTGTTATAGTCAATTAAATGAATTTATAGCTTATTATAACCTAAAATCTTCCAAATGCTCCGTTTTGCTTGAAAATGGAGATGAATTACTGTCTATTGGAAACAATAAAGCAGTACCAGGTTATGTTGAACTTTCACCTTACGGTGTTTATTTAATCAAAAAAAGTTGAAGGGATCGTGGGGGTCCATTAGAGAGGTGATACAAAAATGCACAAAAAACGATACACTACTATTATAATGCTCTTAACGTTTTCGTTGGCAGCGTTCTCTTTATCCCCCTATGTAAATGTTAACAGTCAAGAAAATGCCAAAGAAGATATAACGATTAAAACCGTTTTATTCGATTTTATTTCATCACAATACAAAGTAGCAGTTGGGAAGGAGATGTCGCAAGATAGGTTGCACTTGCTTGTTTCTTCCATTATGGAGGCCTCAAAATTCTTTGAAATATCTCCGCTGATGATTGCGGCAATAATTGACACAGAAACAAATTTCAAAAATATTATTGGCAGTTACGGAGAAGTAGGTTACATGCAACTCAGACCATCAACCGCACAGTTTGTTGTGAACAAATATTCTGAACTTTTTGAAAGCTTGAACTATACTGAAACAAGTTTAGATTGGATCGAAGATAGGCTTTTAGTAGATCCAAGGTACAACATACTAGTTGGTACAGCCTATTTGAAGTATTTGATGGAAACTCACGGCGATCCTTACAAAGCCATAGGTTGGTACAATGGCGGTGGGAATATTTATTACGCAAATAAAGTAGTCTATAAAATAAACAGAATTGCCATTAGATATCCCATCATTTAAGAATACTATTTGTTTTTTGTTGAGAAAAGTTTATTTGATTGACATTGCCGCAAAAATATGATAAAATTTTGTTAGTTAATTTGAAAATTTATTATAAACGGGGTAAATATAATGTCTAATCTTAAAACAAACATCAATTCAAAAACATTGTTTAATTTAAATATTCATCATCATACATGGCGTGACCGAGTTAACACATGCCATGTATGTTGTTATTTGTAAATCACTGCATACAAGGCTAAGCGTAATAACCGGTCACGATTTCTCGTGACCGGTTTTTTATCTTTTAAAATATAAAAGAAAGGGGTTTAAAATGAAAAAAGATATCTTTGCAGAATCTCAGAAATTATCAAATATTGTAAGCAAAATCAGAACTGTCCTAGTTAAACACGATTTTTATGAGCTGTTTCCTCCTTCTATAACAAAGTATTCCGAAAATTTAATAAAGGGACTAAAATTTGCAGATGGAAGAAATTTTTACCTTTTGAAACCCGATGTGACTTCTTGGCTGATCGACATGGATAAAGTAGAAGAAAAAGAAAAAATCTTTTACATTTCGGAAGTTTTAGATGAAAATTTATCCAATGTTTGGCAGTTCGGATTTGAAATATTAAATGGGAAAGAAATTCAAATCGAAGAAGAGATTCTGCGTTTAACCATCGAAATTCTATCACTGTTGGATATAAAAAATTTCTTTATAGACGTAAGCTCAATAAGGAGTTGGGAGAGAATTTTAAAAGGAGTTCCACAATACAGAGATAAAATTTTAAGGGCTGTTGAGCTGAGAAATTTCGAGATTATTGAAAATCTCCCGTTGGATGAGGAGGTAAAAGTATCCATAGCAACTCTTTTCAATTACAGAGGAAAAGAAACAAACATTCCAAAATTAAACACAATAATTAAAAACCTTAACGACCCCAGAATATACATAGACCTTGGAACAATTAAATACATGAATTACTATGAGGATGTTGTATTTGAAATCTATTCACCGGATAATGGTTACCTTTTAGGCAACGGTGGTCAATACAGGATAAACGGCAAATATTCGTGTGGAATGGCTTTAAATTTGGATATTATAGGAGAGATGATGAGATGACAACTATATCAACAGCATTGCCATCAGGAAGATTACTGGAAGACAGCAAAGACTTTTTAAAAAAGATAGGTATTAATGTTAAAGAACCTGCCCACAGAGAACTTATATCTTATGAAAATGGTTATACCTTTTATTTTCCCAGAGCTTTTGATGTACCTGTATACGTAGAAAATGGGGTAGATATTGGGATATGCGGAAGTGACGTTGCCCTTGAAAGGAGCAACGAAGTTTATATACCATTAGAATTACCTTTTGGTAAATGTAGAATGAGTATCATTTTACCCGAAAACAGAGAAATATCTTTTCAAAAGATGGAAGGCTACAGAATAGCAACCAAATACCCTGAAATTACAAAAAATTTCTTTTCTGAAAAGGGTTTAAAAGTGAAAATACTTAAATTAAATGGAGCGGTAGAATTGGCAGCAAAAACCGGTATAGCGGATGCAATAGTAGATATTGTTGATACGGGAAACACGATACAAGCAAACAATTTAAAAGAAGCATACAAGATAATGGATATCTCTGCGGTACTTTTGGTAAACAGGATAACCCAAAAGACTAAGTTCGATTTTATAAACGATTTAATAAATAAAGCAAAGAAATATAAAAACGAGGAAAATATGAATTAAAACAAATTTCAAAGTTTCTAAAGACAGCATAAAAAAATCGAAGGAGGGAAACATAATGGAATTACAGAACTACGTTTCACAGATATTGGAGGACATAAAAAACAACGGAATGCCTGCAGTAAAAAAGTATTCAAAACAATTCGATAATTATAATGGTGATTTAGAATTAAAAGTTGAAGAATGGAATATCGACGAAGAAATCCCCGCGCAAGATAAAGAAATTATAGAAAAAACGATTCAAAGATTGGAGAATTACCATCTAAAACAAAAAACAGAGGATATTTTTTATTCCAATGAATACAACTCAACTTATGGACTGATTAATAGACCAATAAACAGGATAGGTATCTATGTTCCAGGTGGTAAACCTCTACCTTCGAGTTTGTTGATGGTCGCTATTCCAGCCAAAATTGCAGGTGTAAAAGAAATGTTGATCACTTCCTCTCCAAAAGACGGGGTAATAAACCCTTACATCATCTATATAGCAAAAAAGTTGGGGATAAAAGAAGTTTACAAAATTGGTGGAATTCAAGCTATTGCTGCTATGACATACGGCATCGGTATGAAGAAAGCAGATAAAATATTTGGTCCTGGAAACCAATACGTGAATGAAGCAAAAAGACAGGTGTTTGGAGAAGTTGGAATAGACAGCTTGGCAGGACCATCAGAAATCTGCGTGATAGCAGATGAGACAGCAAAACCAGAATACATTCTAAACGACTTGCTCTCCCAACTTGAACATGGTTATGAATCTAGATCTTTCTTAATCACTACTTCTAAAAAATTATATGAATATTGCCAAAGAGAGGGGATAGAGAGATATCTTTTCAAAAGTATGGAAGATTGTGCAGCTAAAACCAACGAAATAGCGCCTGAGCATTTAGAGATAATGACAAAAGATCCTGAATCAGTACTACCTCTCATACAAAATGCAGGGGCTGTTTATTTGGGAGATTACACACCTGTACCCGCAGCGGATTATTTCTTGGGTGTTAACCACGTACTTCCAACAGGTGGTGCAGCACGTTTCTCCTCGGTTTTGAACCTATCAGATTTTACAAAAAAAATATCCATCGCAAAAGTGAGTAAAGAAGAATTGTTAAAAGAGAGATACTTAGGTATAAGAATGGCGGAAATCGAAGGTATGTACCAACACAAAAAATCTATGGAGGTGAGGAAATGAGAAGAAAAACTGACGAAACAGACATAGAAATCAATTATTCTAAAGAATTATTTGTTGATACCGGGGATCTTGTTCTGAATCATTTATTGAAAACTCTATTCTACTACATGGAAAAGGACGTAATCATCAAGGCAAAGTTCGACCTTAATCACCATTTATGGGAAGATATGGGAATAACAATCGGCCAATTTTTAAAGAATGAAGTGGAAGGCAAGAAGATAAAAAGGTTCGGAACCTCTATATTACCAATGGACGACGCTCTTATACTCGTTTCGATTGATATTTCAAGATCTTATACAAATATAGATATCAACATTAAAGACTCTGAAAAAGGCTTTGACCTAGGCAACTTCAAAGAATTAGTTCTAGGGCTATCAAGGTATTTGCAATCAACTATCCATATGAAGCAAATAAATGGTGAAAACGCTCATCATATAATTGAAGCTTCTTTCAAGGCTTTGGGTAGCGCTTTAAAAACTGCCCTTGAACCAAGTGACAAACACGAAAGTACAAATAGAGTTTACGAAGTCTAGAGGTGGTACATATGCAGAAAATAGTCATATTAAATGGTGGAGTCGGTAACTTTTCAAATGTTCAAAAAGCCGTCGGAGGCATTATTAGCAATGAAATAAGTGACATAAAAACAGCGGATAAAATAATACTACCAGGGGTAGGCTCTTTTGGAATAGTTTCAAACAATATATTTCCTCTAAAAGATTATATATTGGAACATATCGACAAAAACAAACCTTTTCTAGGTATATGTTTAGGAATGCAGCTGTTATTTAAAAGCAGTGAAGAAGATGAAGGCACGGGATTTTCATATTTACCTGGAAAAGTGGTTAAGTTTAAAAATATCAAAGTACCCCACATAGGTTGGAACAGTGTTGAATTTACAAAAGATTATCTGATTTTTCGAGGAATAGAAAATGGAAGTTACTTCTATTTTGTACATTCTTATTACGTAACAACTGAGGAAAAATACATAATTTCATACACAGAATACGAAAGCAGAGGAAAAATTTGTAGATTTGCATCAAGTGTTCAAAAGGAAAATGTATTCGGAGTGCAGTTCCATCCTGAAAAATCAGGCGAAAAAGGTATTAAATTATTAGAAAATTTTAAAAATCTATAACGAGGTGAAGTCTATCAACAACATAAAAATAATACCCGCAATAGACCTTATGAACAAAAAAGTGGTAAGACTCTTCAAAGGTAGCAAAAATGAAATAAAAGAATACGGAGATCCAATCGAAATAGCCAAAGAATTTTCAAAATATGTTGATCTTATTCACATTGTTGACTTAGATGGAGCTTTTGAAGGCATTGTAAAAAATTTAGATGTTGTAAAACAAATAATCCAATCAACTGGGTTGAAAGTTGAACTGGGTGGAGGATTAAGAACCTTTGAAAGCATAAAAGATGCCTACGAAATAGGTGTGAGCTATGTAATTATAGGTACGGCAGCCTTTAACTTAGAATTCTTAGAAAATGTCACCAATGCTTTTAACAATATCACCATAAGTTTGGATGTCGAGAACGGAACTTTAAAAACAAAAGGTTGGTTAGAAAACTCACAAATTACCTTAGAAGATGCTTTTTCTATTTTTAAAAAATACACCAACAGATTCATATATACAGACACAAGCAAAGATGGAACTTTAGAAGGTGTTTCTTTAAACATAAAAAGATTCTGGCAAGATGAAGAAATAATTTATGCTGGGGGCGTAACTAAAAAAGAAGATTTAAAAAAATTGAAAAAAATAGGTTTCAATGGGGCTATAATAGGAAAAGCTCTCTACGAAGGTAAAATCAATTTGCAGGAGTTAAGAGGTGAACAATAATGCTGACAAAAAGAATAGTGGCCGCCTTGGATATAAAAGAAGGAAGAGTTGTAAAGGGGGTACAATTTGAGAATATACAAGACGCAGGAGATCCAGTACAATTAGCCAAAAAATATGAAAAAGATGGGGTGGATGAGATCGTATTCTTAGATATAACTGCATCTAAAGAAAAACGTAATATACTCAAAAATCTTGTTGAGGAGATTGCCAAAGAACTTTTCATTCCTTTCACCGTAGGTGGTGGATTGAAAACGGTAGAACAAATGGTAGAAATAATAAAATGTGGAGCAGATAAAGTGTTTATAAATACAGCTGCTGTTGAAAATCCAAATTTAATTAAAGAAAGTTCAAAAATAATAGGGAGCTCCAACGTAGTGGTAGCGATAGATGCAAAAAAAGATGCTGAAAGCGAGAAGTACTATGTATACACACATGGAGGAAGTAAAAAAACGGATTTAGACGTTGTTGACTGGGCTAGAAAGTGCCAAGAATTGGGAGCCGGGGAAGTGTTAGTTACTTCTATGAACACCGATGGTGTAAAAAAAGGGTACGACTTGAATTTAACCAAACAAATAGTTGACGCTGTAGAAATCCCAGTTATTGCCTCAGGTGGGGCAGGAGAAGTTAAAGATTTTATCGATGTTTTTCAAATCGGTGCAGATGCCGCTCTTGCTGCATCCATATTCCATTTTGGTATCTACAGTGCAAAAGACCTCAAAATTCAATTGAAGAAGGTGGGAATAAATGTTAGATTATGAGCAAATAATAGACAAGTTAGACTGGGAAAAAAACAATGGCCTCATACCTGTAATAGTTCAAGGTCTCGATGGTGACGTATTAACTTTAGGTTATATGAACAAAGAAGCCCTTAGTAAAACTTTAGAAACAGGATATGTTCATTACTACTCTAGAAGCAAAGAAAGGATCAGAATGAAAGGAGAAACTAGCGGGAACTATCAAAAATTGAAAGAAGTGTACGTAGATTGTGATAATGACACATTACTCTTAAAAGTTGATCAAACGGGTCCAGCTTGCCACTTAGGAACTAAAAGTTGTTTTAGAAAAATTGAACATATCGATAAACTACCTGAATCCAATATAGATTACTCACTGGATTTTCTGAACCAATTAAAAGAAGTTATAAAAGATAGAAAAAAGAACCCCAAAGAAGGATCTTACACAACTTATTTGTTTAATGAAGGAAAGGAAAAAATCTATAAAAAGTTTGGAGAAGAAGCTGTTGAAGTTTTAGTTGCTCCAAATAGGGAAAGAACAATATATGAAACCGCTGATATGATTTATCATTTGTTGGTGTTATTAACCTACGAAGGAATAGATATAGGAGAAGTTGTTCAAGAATTAAAAAAGAGACATTCACCAGAGGGAGGTGAACAAAGTTGAAATTCAACCCAATTTTAAAAAGTTTTGAGGAATACAAACCTTCTAATACTTATATCAACGATGGATTCATAGATCTCAGCAAAAATGAAAATCCCTTCGATCTTTCTTTAGACCTTAAAAAGATCTTTTTCCAAAAGATAACAGAAACAAACATAAATCGGTACCCCGAATTAACCGCTGACAACATCAGACAAAAAATAGCGACTTTCTTAAACTCATATTTTTCAAAATATAATATAGATCTTGACATGAACAACATAGTGGTTGGAAATGGAAGTGACGAGACGATATCTTACTTGGTTAAAATCTTTTCTGGAAAGGATGTAATAGTTTGTCCGCCTACTTTTGAAATGTACGAATTTTATTCCGTCCTCAATGGCCTTTCAGTAAAAAAAATCCCTTTGAATACCAATTACGAAATAAAAGACATAGATAAAGCCGCAGATGATCAAACGAGTATGATATTCATCTGCTCACCAAACAATCCTACGGGAAACTTGCAACCCCAAAAAGAGATCTTAAAAGCCTTAAAAACAGGATCCCCTGTAATTGTTGATGAAGCATATGCGGATTTCTCAAAAACAAGCATGATCCAGTATTTAAAAGACTACCCTAATCTTATAATATTAAAAACATTTTCCAAAGCGTTCGGATTGGCAGGTATCAGAGCAGGTATCTTAATAGCCAATGAAGAAATAGTTAAACAAATAATGAAAATAAAATCCCCTTACAGTTTCAACGTATTAACTGAAAAGATGGTAGAAACCTTATTAGAAAATTATAATCTCATTTTAGAAAAAATTGATTACATCATCGAAGAAAGAAATAAGCTTTCAAAAGAGCTTGGAAGAGTTGCCTTAAAAAGTGATGCTAATTTTATACTCCTGGATTTTGATAAAACAGATGGCTTAACAGCTAAAGCTGTTTACAACTACTTTTTAGAAAATAAAATACTTTTGAGAAAATACTCTGGGACTTTAGAAAATAAAATTAGAGTAACCGTTGGAACCAAAGAAGAAAATCAAAAGTTTTTAGCTCTTTTTAAAGAATTAGTCAAAAATTTTGATAAACAGATTAAGACTTACGAACGTTAAAAAGCAATAATAATAAGAATAATAAGAATAAGAATATCCTTAAAAATGGAAAAAGGGCGTAAAGCCCTTTTTTACCTTGCCAATTTTAAGATATTTAGAACATCTTCCTTGTAAAGTTTTACAAAATTACCGACAGGTCCTCTTTCCGTTGCCTTTTGTGCCATTTCTTCGAATCTGTCATCGGGAACTTTCAATTCTTTCAAGGTGATTGGTAATTTTAAATCCTCTTTGTAATATTTTTCAAGTCTATTAATACCCTCTAAAGCGGTTTTTTCTAAGTTAAAGAAATCAGCTTCGACGTTCCAAACATTTACAGCATACCTAGCAAATCTGTTTAAATCGTGCCTATAAACATATTTCATCCAAGCAGGGAATAAAACAGCCAAACCTGCTCCATGTGCAACATCGTAAATGCCACTCACTTCATGTTCTATACCATGAGTTGCCCAGTCTTCTTCCCTTCCGGTTCCTAATAAACCGTTATGTGCAACGGTACCAGCCCACATAATTTCAGCTCTGACGTCGTAATTGTAAGGGTCTTTAAGGGCTAAAGGTGCATTGTGGATTATAGTTCTCATAGTGGCTTCGCTCAACCTATCGGTTAACTCAACATGTTGGGTGTTGGTGAAGTATCTCTCCATTACGTGGGTTAACATATCTACCGCTCCTACAGCTGTTTGAAAAGGTGGTAGAGTATAAGTTAGTTCAGGATTCATTATTGCAAAAACCGGTCTTAAAATATCATAATTTATTGCTCTTTTATACCATCCATCTTCATTTGTAATAACCGATCCCATACTAGCTTCGCTACCAGCAGCAGGTATGGTTAGAATGACACCAACGGGAAGCGCTTCTTTCAAAATTCCCTTCCCTTCGTACAATTCCCACACGTCTCCATCATACTTCATTCCTGCTGCTATGGCCTTTGCGGAATCTATTACACTTCCACCACCTACAGCCAGTATAAAAGTAATATCTTCTTTTTTACATATTTCGATGCCCTTTCTTACCAAACTTAATCTGGGATTGGGTTGAACACCACCCAATTCAACAAACTCAACTCCTACATTTTTTAAAGATTTTACCACTTTATCATACAAACCTGTTTTTTTAATGCTTCCTTGCCCATAGTGAAATAAAATCTTATTGGAATAATTTTTTACCTCTTCCCCAACCTTTTCTTCGGCTTTTTTCCCGAAGATTATTCGTGTCGGACTTACAAATTTAAAATTTAACATAACGCGACCTCCTCTTTTTTATTTTTTGTTGTCTTTAAAATTTTTAAATTTATACTTAGAACCTCTTCGCATGGAATGAATCTTCTCAACTTTTGTGACTAGCTGAACTTGTCACAAATTTCCGTCTCTATGAGCGTTGAGGAGACGGCTCTTTCGCTTTATCTACGTTGATTCCAAAAAGATAGTTTATTACTTCTTGTACCGCTGTAATTTTATCGATTTTGTAACGGTATTGTCCGCTAAAAACAAATCCGTCATTTAAATTCCCCTTTGCCGCGTTAAGCAGCGCTTGGGCTATACAATAAGGAGCATCAACAAAATTACACGTTTTAATACAGTGATAAGGACATTTGAATGGCTTTTTAATCCCTTTTGAAACATCTTCTATAAATTTGTTTTTGATAGCTCTTCCCGGAAGGCCTACGGGACTTTCAATTATTACTATATCTTCTTCTTTAGCATTTATCAAAGCCTCTTTAAATTTTATATCGGCATCACACTCTTGCGTGGCTATAAAAGGAGTTCCTACTTGTATCCCCTTTGCACCTAATGCAAATATTTCATTTACTTTTTCAGGTGTATTGATACCACCAGCAGCTATTACAGGTACTTCTTTATTGTATTCTTTTTTAATTTCCTCACAGAAACCTACTATCTGAGGAACGGTAACTTCGAGTTGAAATTCAGGGTTATCCAGGTTAATCTTTTTAAATCCCAAATGTCCCCCAGCCTTTGGACCTTCCACAATAAATGCATCAGGAATGTACTTATATTTCATCCACCATTTTTTGAATATTATTTGGGCAGCTTTTAAAGAAGAAACTATAGGAACTAACCTTGTTTTAGATTCTTTATCTAGAAATTCAGGTAAACTTAAAGGCAACCCTGCTCCAGATATTATTAAATCTATTCCTTCTTTTATCGATGTTTTCACAAGCTCCTTATAATCAGTCAAAACGGTCATTATATTAACGCCAATTATTCCCTTTGTCTTTTCCCTTGCCTTTCTAATAACATTTTTAAGACCCTCTATATTGGCTTCTTTCACTTTTCTCGTTTCAGGATTTTCGATTAACCCAATACCCGCAGTACCTATTATTCCAATCCCTCCGGCATTTGCTACCGCAGATGCTAAATTATCAAGAGAAATACCAACGGACATACCCCCTTGGATTATAGGCAACTTTGGAACTAAACCATTGATGTTTAAAATATTTATAAGATTCACTCTCCTTTTTTTTGCTCTACACTACTTTTAGTTGCTAGTTGCTTTGGCGTCCCTTCGCCCCGCTCCCTACCCATTTAATTATTCATTTTAATTATATCATAAAAGAACTTTATGTGAAAAAAAATTTCATTTAAAGAATATTACTTGTGGTATAATAAGCAATGCACAGAGGTGTACTGCATTTCAATTTTAACTGATATTCATAGAAGTCAACAAAGGAGAATATTATTTGAAGAAAACACTAAATGAAGAAGCTTTTCAGGTTAATTCAAAAAGAGAAAAATTAGCCGCAAATGTCTCATGGATGGGAATAATAATAAACACGGCCCTTGCTTTTTTAAAATTAGTTATCTCTTTCATTACGGGTAGTATGGCTATTTTAGCTGATGGAATAGATTCAACTACAGATATAATAACTTCGATACTAACTTTAATTGCATCGAAAATCTCAAGTAAGCCTGCAGATGAGAGCCATCCTTTTGGCCATGAACGAGCTGAGACGATAGTTACTAAGGTTTTATCTTTAGTAATTATTTACGCAGGTTTTCAAGTTCTTACAGGTTCCATTCAAAGTATAATAAACCATAATTTTTTAATTCACAGGCCTTATTTAGTACTATGGATTTCTTTGATTTCGATAGTTACCAAATATTTTTTATATAAGTATAAATTCTCCGTCGGAAATAAAATAAGAAATTCTTCTTTAGTGGCCGATGCTTTAAATATGAAAAATGACATCTTAACCTCTTTGTCTGTTTTCATTGGTATAATATTTTACCTTACGTTAAATATAATGTGGGTAGATTCGTTGGTAGCAATTATTGTATCCGTGTTCATATTCAGAGTTGGAATAAAGATGTTCCTTGAAACTTCGGATGAGTTTATGGGCAGTTCAAAAGAGTTAGGGGAAATCTATTACAATACTTTAGAAGCCGTTGAAAAGATTGGTAAAGCTTATAATCCCCATAAAATTAGAGTGAGAAAAGCTGGATATGTCTATTTTGTCGAACTTCATATCGAAGTAGACGAAGACATGACAATCAAAGAAGCTAATGAAATAGCCTCTCAAGTTGAAAGGGAGTTGAAAAAAATAAATCCTTACATAAAAGATGTGATAATCCACGTTGAACCTTTAGGGAATATAGAGGAAGAAGAATTTGGATTCGATAAAAATTCTATTAAAAGGATTTTTGATAAATAAGTGGAGGTGTAACGTTTTGATCGGTGATTTTGTAGATGAAGTGAATATCAAAGTGATTGCTGGAAAAGGAGGCGATGGAGCTGTAAGCTTTAGAAGAGAAAAATACGTAGAAAAGGGCGGGCCAGATGGCGGAGACGGGGGAGATGGTGGTTCGATTATCATCAAATCAACCCTCAATAAAAATACATTGGTAGATTTTAAATACAAGAAAATTTTTAGAGCAAAAAACGGGGAAAATGGTAAAAATAAAAAGAAAGCTGGAAAAACCGGAGAAAATGTTTTGATTGAGGTACCCGTAGGTACTTGTGTCTATGATATTGAAACCAACGAATTACTTTCAGATTTAAAAGCTCCGGAACAATATTTGGTTGTTGCTCGTGGAGGTAAAGGCGGCAGAGGAAATGCGAGATTTGCAACTTCAACTCTACAGGTTCCTAAAATCGCAGAAAAAGGTGTTGAAGGTGAATCTAAAAATCTAAAGCTCGTCTTAAAGATTGTAGCAGATGTCGGCTTGATTGGTTATCCTAACGTGGGTAAATCTACATTAATTTCAAGAATTTCAAACGCCAAAGTAGAAATCGCTGATTACCCTTTTACAACTATAGTTCCAAATTTAGGCGTGGTAAAAGTAGACACAGGTTATTCTTTCGTGGTAGCTGATATCCCCGGACTTATAGAGGGAGCACATTTGGGAAAAGGTTTAGGAGATCAATTTCTAAGGCACATTGAAAGATGTTCTATTTTGGTACATCTTATAGATATATCTTGTTTTGAAAGAGATGATCCAGTAGAGGATTATATAAAAATTAGAAAAGAATTAGAGTCTTTTTCTCATATTCTTTCTAAAAAGAAAGAGATCATAGTTGCAAATAAGATAGATACTATACAGAAAGACACCCTGGAAAAAAGATTAGTAGATTTCAAGAATAGAACGGGTAAAGATATTTTCCCAATTTCCGCTTATACCGGTGAAAACATTAAAGAGCTCATAACTATGGTATGGAATCATATAAGTAAAGAAAAAATTGAGCAACAAAAGTCTTTCCAAAAAAGGTTGAAATCCATTGTAACAGAAAAAATAAAAATACAACCCGTCAGCTATGAACCCGATCCTTATATAAAAATCAACGTTATAAAGTGGGATAATGAAACATTTGAAGTTGTGGGGGACGGCGTTGAAAAGTTGCTAAGCAGATACGATATCCATCAAAAAGATTCTCGTCTATTAATTTTAAATACATTAGAAAAAAACGGACTGAATAAAATTCTAAGAAATGCGGGAGTTAAAGAAGGAGATACGGTGTACATTGGAAATTTCGCTTTTGAATACATTCCATAAGAAAAGGTGTTTGCCATGTTGATGCTTTTTGGCGGTAGTTTTAACCCTCCTCATATAGGTCATAGAATAATCGCTGAGATAGCTTATGATGAATTTAAACCTGATAGATTTTTAATAGTACCTTCTAAAAATCCCCCACATAAGAGCATAGATTTCATAGCAAATTTCGATAAGAGGTATTCTTGGTGTGAGATGGTTTTTTTTGAACATTATTTCGAAGTAAGCGATATAGAAAATAAACTGCCCTCACCGTCATACACAATCAGAACCATCGAATATTTATCGAACTTTGATAAAAATATTTATCTTTTGATAGGCGAAGACTCCCTTAAAAACTTTCACAAATGGTATAAATGGGAAGAAATATTGAAGAAGGTAAAATTAGTAGTCTATCCTAGATACTTTGAAGAAAAAAAACCAGACAGTGTAGATTTTGAGTATGTGAAATTGGAAAGTCCTATCGTTGAAATCTCATCAACTGACATCAGACAAAGGATTAAAAAGGGAAAAACCGTTAAAGGTTTGGTAGACGATAAGATAATAAAAGAAGTTTTAAAAGAGTTTTCTTAAAATTATTTTTTATACACCTAAGGGGGCTAAAAAATGTCTTCTTATATAGCCAAAAGCGCTAAAATTGATAATAACGTTCAAATAGGTTACAACGCTATAATTGAAGAAAATGTTGTTATTAAAAAAGGTACTATAATAGGAAATAATGTAATAATAAAAAAAGGTAGTATTATTGGAGAAAACTGTACAATATCAGATAATTCTATAATAGGGAAATCTCCTCTTAAAGCTAAAAATTCTGCCATAACAGAAACAAAAACTTTTTCTCCTATAACTTTGGGCAATAATGTCATCGTGGGAGCATGTTGCATCTTATATAAAGGTACTAAAATATCAAATGACGTTTTTATTGGAGATTTGACGAGCATAAGAGAAGATGTAGAAATTGGAGAACATACTATCATCGGAAAAGGCGCAACAATAGAAAATAAAAGTAAAATAGGTAGTTACGTAAAGATAGAAACAGAGGCTTACATTACGGCCATCTCTACAATAGAAGATTATTGTTTCATAGCTCCAGGAGTTACCTTTACCAACGATCAATTTTTAGGAAGAACAGAGAAGAGAAAAACGCTTTTCAAAGGTCCAATTATCAAAAAGGGGGCAAGAATAGGAGCTAACGCCACAATATTACCAGGAAAAATAATTGGAGAAGATGTGTTGGTTGGCGCCGGAAGCGTGGTTACTAAAAATTTGGAACCAAAAAAAATATACGTCGGTGTTCCCGCCAAAGAGATTCGAAACGTACCAAAAGAGGAATTGTTGGAAAATCAAACTTATTTTCACCCCTAAATCCTTTTCAAATGAGTTTCATAAAATATGGCCGGTAGAGAACCGGCCAATTTTTTATTCGTTCTCTATTTCTTCCAACTGTTTTTCAATTTGCTCTAACTCTTGGTTAATCCTTTCCCATTCTTTTTCAAGAGATTCATCGTGTTCATGAGGACCCATATACTTTTCTATAGATTTCTTTTCTGCTTCTAAAGTTTTCTTTTTTTTCATTAATCCTTCTCTTAAATTTTCTCTTTCATCCATTATGTTCCACCCCCTTTTTTAAAATTATATATTAGCTTTGGATAGTAGTCTTAATTCAAGGGTGTTTGCTTCTCCCTCAATTTTTTCAATTTGACTGTTGATGTCTCTTAGAAAATCTTCGTCTTTAATCGATGGGAGATTTATTTTTACATTGTATAATCCACCATGAACAGCTACTTTAGCCATTATAAGCGAAATAGCAGCATCGCTTTTAGCCATTTTATAACCCTTTTCTATTATAACCCCTGAAAGTTCCATGAGTTCTAACCCATCTTTGGCTATTTGTAGAGGAACAAGGGTGGCTTTTTTTGTTTTTTCTTGGATTCTTTCATTTCTGACTCTTTTCTCTTTTTCAGTACTCTTTGGAAGTTTTAATGCTTCTACCACCTCGTTGAAAGCTTCTGCATCTTCCTCCATGAGTTGAAGGAATTTGTCTCTATACTCTTCTAACTTTACTTTCACATTTTTCATTTCTTTTTCAACTTCTTCGTACTTTTTTTTGCCGATAGTTAAATTTGTTACCATGCATCCCAAACTAGCCGCAATAGAACCCGCTAATGCTGCAGCACTTCCACCTCCAGGAGCAGGTTCGTTGGACGAAAGCTTTTCTAAAAATTCTTTTAAGCTCATATCGGATAACAAATAAAACTCCTCCTTTTTGTGATATTTAACACAATATACATATCAATTTTTCTTATAACTTCTGTTCTTTGGTATATATTTTATCAAAAGTAATTTGAAAAACAATAAATACGATTTGGAGGATATATCCTTCTAATTGTTTCTAAAGTCGTTTAATTGCTCCTAATCACATTTAATTGGTATTTTTAAACCTTATTTTTTTTGAATAAAAAATGATATAATAAAATGGGGTATTATGTTATACTTCAAATCTAACAACACTTCGGAGGTGAAACAGTGGGTAGTCTATGGATTTTGGCAGTAGTCCCTGTTATTGCTTTAATTTTTGCAAGTGTTAACTTTAGACAAGTCGTTGTATTAGATGAAGGTACGGAGAGGATGCAACACATTGCAAAGGCTATTAGAATTGGTGCTTCCGCCTTTGTTAACCATGAGCTTAAAGTATTATCAATTTATGGTATATTTATCGCTTTAGCTTTAGGTATCGTGGTAGAATGGTATGTTGGAATCGCTTTTGTAATGGGAGCTTTTTTTAGTGCCCTAGCAGGATACATAGGTATGAAAATAGCTACTTACGCTAACGTCAGAGTTAGCAATAAGGCTCGAACAGAGAAAAGTATAGGAAAAACTTTAAAAGTTGCATTTCAAGGCGGAAGCGTTATGGGACTCAGCGTTTCTGGATTGGCTCTATTAGGTTTATTTTTAGTATACATTATTTTTGGAAATTGGCTGGGACAGCTTTCTGCAGAAAATTTGGTAATCAAAGTCAACTGGTTGGGAATAAATTACATTCCTTTCACTATGACTGTTTCAGGATACGCTCTTGGATGCTCAATAATCGCTATGTTTGATAGGGTTGGAGGAGGAGTTTACACAAAAGCTGCGGACATGGGTGCAGACTTAGTTGGAAAAACAGAATTAGCTCTGCCGGAAGATGATGCACGAAATCCCGCGACTATCGCTGATAACGTCGGAGATAACGTTGGAGATGTTGCAGGACTTGGAGCTGATTTGTTGGAAAGTTATGTAGGTGCCGTAATTTCATCTATAGTTCTAATACTGTATTCTTATTTCCTTTTGGGTCCTCAAAATCTTTCTCATGATACTACCATGAGATTAACTTACTATCCGATACTTTTTATATCACTAGGATTAATTTCTTCGATGATTGGCATATTATACATAATCTTAAAAAAGCCTTCTGATGATCCCCATAGAGATTTAAATTTCTCTTTGATGACATCAGCATTTTTAACTTTAATTATAACTTTTTTTCTTAGCTTTTTCTACTTGAGAGGCATTAGTGTCACTGAATTTCAAAATATCGGTTTCAGATTAGGATACTTCTCCCCTTGGTTGGCTGCTGTTATAGGTATAATAGACGGTATTTTTATGGGTCTTATAGCGGAATATTACACTAACGATGCATACCATCCCACAAAGGAATTAAGCGAATTCGCTAAGGGTGGTCCTGCTATTGTCATTACAAAAGGATTAGCCTTGGGAATGGAAAGTGTTCTACTGCCTGTTTTCCTTTTGATGTTAGGAATCCTTGTGTCCTTTGAAATAGCAGGGTTATACGGTGTAGCAATGGCTGCTATGGGTATGCTTTCTTTCGTTGCAGCAACCGTTTCAGTTGATTCGTACGGTCCAATCGCAGATAATGCTGGTGGGATAAGTGAAATGTCAAATTTGCCACCAGAGGTTAGAGAGATAACCGATAAACTAGACTCTGTAGGGAACACAACGGCTGCTATAGGTAAAGGTTTTGCTATCGGTTCCGCTGCTTTAGCGGCATTAGCACTCTTTGCATCTTTTATTTATTCTCAAGCAGGTCCTGGAGATGGAGGAGTAGGGCATTTAGAAAGTATCTTGATCTTGAACATGATAGATTCAAGAACAATAGCCGGAGCTATTTTTGGTGCAGCGTTGCCTTTCTTTTTTAGTTCTTTTCTAATAAATGCCGTGGTAAATGCTGCTAACAAGATGGTTGATGAGGTAAGAAGACAGTTTAGAGAAATACCTGGATTGATGGAGGGAACTGCAGACCCAGATTACGAAAGATGTATCAGGATTAGTAGCGAAGGTTCTCTAAGTCAAATAAAATTCCCGGCTCTCATTGCCACTTTAACACCTATAATTTCTGGACTTTTACTTGGTCCAAACTTCGTAGGAGGACTTTTGATAGGTACTACTCTTAGTGGTGTTATGTTAGCAATATTTTCTGCTAATTCTGGAGGTGCATGGGATAACGCTAAAAAGAGAATAGAATCTGGTGGAGTCGAAGGAGAAGGGAAAGGTACTGATGCCCATAAGGCAGCAATCGTGGGAGATACAGTTGGGGATCCACTGAAAGATACCGTTGGTCCCTCGCTTGATATACTAATCAAGATTATGTCAGTAACGGCACTTATAACCGTTTCAATCTTTAAAGTTTACCATCTCTTTTAAAAACTAAATCCCGAGGTTATTAGACACATGACCTCGGGATTTTTATTTTAAAACATTAAATTCTTAATCCACCATCTATTCTTATAACTTGTCCTGTTATGAAGGAAGAATCATCACTGGCTAAAAATACCGCTAATTTTGCTATATCTTGAGGCTCTCCCAATCGTTTTAAACAGGTATTTTCTACAACATACTCTACCAATTCTTCTTTTAAACTTTTTGTCATCCCTGTCTTAACAAAACCGGGTGCTATGGCGTTTACTCTGATATTTTCCCCTTTCATTGTAAGTTCTTTCGCCCAAGACTTTGTCATCCCTATTATACCTGCTTTTGCTGCTGAATAATTAGTTTGACCGATGTTTCCTTCCATACCTACCACGCTTGCCATGTTTATTATATTTCCAAACTTTTGTTTTCTCATTATCTTGGCAACTGCTTTTGTCATTATAAATGTTCCTTTTAAATTCACTTGTATTACTTTATCAAAATCTTCTTCTTTCATAATAACTAAGAAGTTATCTTTTGCCATTCCAGCATTGTTTACTAATATGTCGATTTTTTGGTATTTGTTATATATCTGAGTGACAATTTCACTAACCGTACTGAAATCAGTTATGTCTGCCTGATAATAAATGAACCTATCTTCTGGAAAATCACTTTTTTCGTTTTCTTCTATTTGAGGTCTTTCATCTATAGCGATTGCTATTACATTGGCTCCTTCTTTTATGAAATTCCGTGATATTTCTTTCCCTATTCCTCTAGAGCCACCTGTTACGATCGCAATCTTTTGATTTAACTTCAAAGGGAACACCCCCGATTTTTATATATTAAGCAATTTGACAGTTTTATTTATTTGTTTAATAAATTTTGTGAGCACTTTTGTCGGCCCAATTTCAACAAATTCATCCACACCATTATTCACACATTCCTCAATACACTCTATCCATCTAACGGGAGAAGTTATTTGCTTAATTACATTTTCTTTGATGAAAACAGGATCTGTCTCAAACTTCGCCGTCACATTCTGAACAATCGGAACCGTTGGTTTTTTGAATTCTATATATTCAATTTTTTTTCTCAACCTTTCTTCTGCATCTTTTAGAAATTTGGAATGGAACGGACCACTTACATTCAACGGAACAACCTTTCTGGCTCCTTCTTCCTTGAGCTTTTCCATAGAGATCAAAAGCTCTTCCATTTCTCCACTAATTACAATTTGTGAGGGAGAATTGTAATTAGCTATTTGAACGTTTGGATAATTGGCTAAAACTTTTTCAATCTCATTTAAATCCATGCCTATTACCGCTGCCATACCGCCTTTTCCTGGTTCAAAAGCTTCACTCATGTACAATCCCCTATAATAAACCGCTTCAACTGCCTCTTCAAAATCGATCACGTTTGCAGCTAAAAGGGCTGTCCATTCTCCTAAAGAATGACCTGCTACCACATCAGGTTTGAAACCTTCTTCTAAAGCTTTCAAATACTTCATATAACTAATTGTGAGTATAGCGACTTGGGCATTTTGGGTTAAGGTAAGCTCTTTTTCATCAGTGCCAAATATTATAGTTTTTATATCCACTCCAATCTTATTCTTTACTTTATCAAAAAACAATTCATATTCGGGTTTTTTTTCTAATATATCCTTTCCCATTCCCAAGTATTGGGATCCTTGTCCTGTAAACACAAAACATCGCAAAACTTATTTCCTCCTTTTATCGACATTTTTTTCTAAGTCATAATTTTTCAAAATATATGACATTATATCTTCAATAACCTCGTTAACACTTTTTATTTCCTCTATCAAACCAGCGGATTGTCCTGCCATAAAAGACCCACTTTCTTCGTCACCATACAAGAAAGCCTTCATAAGGCTACCTACCAAAGCTTCTTCTGCTTCTTCAGGTGAAGATACTTCTAGCTTCGCTATTTTTTTACCGAACTTTGTTTTTATTATGCGAGCTGGATGACCTATTTTCTGACCAGTAATTATAGTGTCTCTAATCCCCGCATTTATTATTTTTTCTTTGTAATTTTCATGGGCTTCACATTCATATGTGGCTATAAAGCGAGTCCCCATCTGAATGCCTTCTGCTCCTAAGGATAAGGCTGCAACCGCACCAGGCCCGTTAGCAATTCCACCTGCTGCTATTACAGGAACCGACAAGATACTGGAAAGCTTTGGAACTAAAACCATAGTGGTTACATCTCCAATGTGTCCACCACATTCCATTCCTTCACCTATTATAGCTTCCGCACCAGCATTTTCTAACCTCAAAGCTAGATTTTCCGATGAGACTACGGCTAATGTTGTTATTTCATTTTCTCTAAGCATAGGAATGTATTTGCTAGAATTCCCAGCTCCTAAAATGGCAACAGGCACTTTTTCTTGAATTATCAAATCTATGACTTCATCTATATGAGGATTAAGCATAATAACGTTTACGGCAAAAGGTTTATCGGTCATCTCTCTTATTAAATCAATCTGTTTCTTTAAAAGTTTTGCATCCATGTTTCCAGAACCTATAGTTCCTAATCCACCAGCATTAGAAACAGCTGCAGCCAATTTTGCAGTACCCACCCATGCCATTCCGCCTTCTAATATGGGATATTTGATTTTCAATAAGTCCGTAACCCTATTTTTTACTGGTTCCAATTCAGCACCTCCATCTTCAACTCTTTTTGATACCTACCATTATCTCTGCTTGTGCACATATTTGCCCTTCAACAGTAGCTATTCCTTTTAATTTGAACATGTTTGCTTTCTTCTGTAGAATTTCTAAATCGTATATCAATTTATCTCCAGGTCTTACTTCCTTTTTAAATCGAGCCTTATCTATACCTGTAAACAAAGGAATTACATTCTCATCCGTATCTTTTAGAAGCAATAATCCAGCGGTTTGAGCCATACCCTCAACAATAAGTACTCCTGGCATTATGGGATAATTTGGGAAATGACCTTGAAAAAAAGGTTCGTTAATACTTACATTTTTAAAAGCCTTGATCTTTTCCTCATTTAACTCTAATAACCCATCAACAAGCAGAAAAGGGTAGCGATGGGGCAATATTTTCATTATTTCCTCGACATTCATAATTTTCACTCCCACGTGGTTACTATTCCACCGGAATCAGGTCCTAAATGCATTCCTATTATTATATCCATTGGCTCAAAGATTATCTTTTCCCTTGGAACTCCCAATTTAACTAATTCATCTAATAAATCGCCGCCTAATTTCAAGCTTCCCGTATGTTCAACGGTTATATTTTTTAACTCTCCTTTGCCTTTTTCTTCCATTGCCAACGAGGTGAGCTCTTTAATTATTTTATTGTATCCTCTGATTCTTTTAACGGGAAGTATTTCACCATTCTCCAGTTTTAACAATGGCTTAATGTTTAACATGCTTCCCACAAAGGCAGTTGCTTTCCCTATTCTTCCACCTTTTGCAAGATAATTTAAACTTCCAACGGTAAAGTATACATTCACTTTTTCTTGAAAATGTTCAACGAAACTCTTCAACTCTTCTACATTATAATCTCCTGAGTCTATAAGTTTTTTTAATTCTAGTACTAAATAACCCAAACCCCATGTGGCTTCATAACTTTCTACTATATGGATTCTTTTTTCATCTACTTCCTTAGCAGCTATCCTAGCAGAATTATAAGTTCCACTCAGTTTTCCTGAAAGATGGACAGATATTAACTCATCGTAATCTTTCAACATTTGTTTATAGACCTCTTCAAAATCTTGAGGCGTGGGTTGTGAAGTGGCAGGTATATAGTCAGATGTTATTAAAAACTCATAGAAGTCGTCTGTATCAATGTCCACAGCCCTTTCAAACTTACCTTTCCACTTTACATACAATGAAACGTAGCCTATCCCCATTTCTTCTAATTGCTTTGGATCGATGTCACATGTATTATCGGTTACTATTCCTATTTTAGGCATAATTGTACCCCCCTTTTATGATTTAACAAAAATTAAAGATGCATTGTGTCCCCCAAAACCAAAGGAGTTCTTTAAAACTACATTTACTTCAGCGTCTTGAGTCTTTCTTGGGATATTGAGTGTTTTCATCTCTTCATCGGACTCTTCTAAATTTGGCATTCCATGAACAAAATGATTATGACTTTCTATAACTGAAGCTATTAATTCAATTGCACCAGCAGCTCCCAAAGTATGTCCTATTAAAGTTTTAGTTGATTGTAAATATGGTTTATCAGCGAATTCACCGAATATTTTTTTAATAGCTTTCACCTCCGAATTATCACCAACAGGAGTACTTGTGGCATGACAATTTATAAGATTCACTTCTGAAGGATCCAATTCAGCCATTTTTAGGGCGTTCTTCATTGCCCTTGCAGCACCTTCACCTTCTGGATCAGATTGACTAATATGGTAAGCATCTCCTGTCATTCCATATCCCGCTATATATCCATAAATTTTGGCTCCTCTTGCCTTTGCATGTTCTTCTGATTCTAAAACTAATATCCCAGCTCCCTCTCCCATCACAAATCCATCTCTATCTTTATCAAAAGGTCTTGATGCTTTTTTAGGTTCATCATTTCTTTGAGAAAGAGCCATCATATTAGCAAAAGCCGCTATAGGCATAGGATCAATAACCGCTTCAGAACCTCCAGTTATGGCCACATCAACTTCTCCACTCCTTATCAACATCACAGAACTTATTATTGAGTGGACAGCTGAAGCACAGGCACTAACCGTTGTGAAATTTGGTCCCTTTAATTTATGCCTTATAGAAACAACTCCACTTGCCATATCAGCAATCATCATTGGAATTAAAAAAGGGCTAACATACTTTGGACCTTTTTTGTTCATGACTCCAAACTCGCGATACAACGTTCTAAAACCACCAATTCCAGAACCTATTATTACCGCAGCATTTTCTCTCCAATCTTGATCTTGTGACAACCCGGCGTCTTCAATAGCTTCATCTGAGGCAGCAATAGCTAATTGCAAAAACCTATCATAACGTTTGGCTGTTTTTCTATCCATATACTCTTGAGGATCAAAATCTTTTATTTCAGCCGCTATCTTAACTTTATGATCTGAGGTATCAAACTGAGTTATTTTATCTATACCGTTTTTCATTTCTTTTAAACCTTCTAAAAATTCTTCTGTGTTTTTTGCTATCGAGTTTATAGTTCCCATTCCAGTTATTACGACTTTATGCATCCACATACCTCCTGACTGTTATTTTATGAATTTGTTAAGGCTATCTTGATAGATGTAAGATTATAAAGAAGAAGCCAACATTTTTTTTGTTACTTCTATATAATACTCATATATTTGCAGAGGTTTTAACCCCGTCCATTTTTCATACAACGTTTCTCGAAGGCTTACTTGCTGAACCATTCCAGTTATCTCACTCCATAAAACCATTGCGATCTTTAAAGGTTCTAATCTTTCATCTATTGAACCATCTTTTATTCCTTCTTCAACGGAGCTAACTAATAGCCGAAAAATCTCTTCACTCTTTTCATATGCCTTCTTTACATGAGGATCTTTATCGCCGAAATGAACTTCCAAGGTTTCATAATTCAGTATCAATTTATAATAATCAACGTATTCAAGACTGAAAGATACGTATGTTTCTCCCATTGATACAACCTTTTCAAAACCGTTTTTACAAGAAGAAAATTTTTTAATAATCGATGCGAGCAAAGCGGATAATGCTCTTTCAACAGAAGTAAAATATAGATCTTTTTTGCTTGAAAAGTACAAATACAACGTCCCCTTTGCAAGATTAGCTCTCTTTGCAATTTCGGTCATTGTAGCTTTCTCATAACCTTTTTCCACAAAAATTTTTTCTGCTACATTCATTATTAAATTCAACTTTCCCTCTTTATTTTTCTTTTCCAAACTATTTCCCCTCATATTTTTACCTTCTAATAAAATAAAAATGACCAAAGGTCATCACTTTCATAAGATTATACCACAACCAAAAATGTATTTCAAGTTTTCGCATTAGATCATATTACATGTCCGCGAAAAAGATTGGTTAGATTATAATTCGATGTCTTTGAGGGGGTAACCCCCCTCAAACTCTCCGAAAACAAAAATCTTTTAAAAAAAGAGATATCTGCTTCAAGAAAGAGATACTAAGAAGAATTCAAAAAAAGAAAAGAGAACCAAAGAAGTATAGATTCTCTTTCAAATAGTGCTGGTAGAAAAAATTGAATATGAACAAAGGATTAAATCATATGGTTTCATTCTGAAAAACACAAAATATATCACGATTGATATTCGATGGGAAAAGAACAACCAAGTATAAGATACAGTTCAAAGGTGCAAGCAACACTTAAACTTATTCCAATCTGAAACATATATTAGAGGATACTAATTTCATTCCTCTTTTTTGTTAGTAATTAAATTATATTTCTTTTCTAACGTATTAATTTCACATTCCATAAGGAAACAATAATAAGCTAAATTACCCTTTGCATTTAGAAGAGAAGAGTAAATCATTAAATAATCTGATATGAGTTTTAAATCATTAGGATAACGAGTTAATAAATATTCTAATTGTTCTAAATTCATAGAATAGATTTCAACGGATGATTCCCATTTATCGATATTATTTTGAATATTATAAATATTCATTATTTGATTGTTATTTTGCTCTTCCACTAATAGTCTTAAATCATCAATATTATTCTGCGGAGGGAAAGTAGATATAGTTTTGAAAGATATTCCAACAGAAAAACCATTTGAGACGTTATAAGATATATTTGGAGATAAAGAGAAGAAATCCCCCACATTAAAAGTATTTTCAAGATTTAACGAATATGAAATATTTGGATCATCGAATGTATATGAATTTCTGTAAGTTAAATTGGAGGATATACTGGGAGCATTGGTATAATATTTTGGCGCTAATGTAATATAATAATATTCATTAATTTCTCTTATCATTTGAACAATGTAATCAATGGATATTGAATTATTGTAAGAGTTCAAAAAGTATTGTATATAATTCTCTAGGTTTAATTCTGACAACTTTTCAGCTTCTATGGGAATAATTTTCAAATTAGTTGCTCTTTTTTCACTCAAAGCGAAGGAGTTATTAATATCATCAAAGTTAGCCATGTATTGAGAAATCATTACTTTTTTGCTGAGGTATTCTTCATAACTCATTAATTTTTTCTTGTAATCTTTTTCTAACTTATCAACTTCTTCTTCAAAATAAGAATAGTAATTTTGATAATTTTTTAATATTTCTCCTTGAATGAAGTAATTCAAAAATGACGAGAATACAGAAATTATGAGTTCTTGTTCCACATTTATTTCTTGAAATTTTGCCTTGATAACTTCTTTCTCTTTTTCTTCTTTTATCTTCCCTATATACAAGATATCTCTTAAATCCTTAGAAATATTTATACTATAGTCGTTTTGATTAAAAGTGAAAGTTGTTGATGGAATGGGATTAAAATTAATTAATTGTTCTTCCATGGTTAGTTGATTTACTTGGTTACTGAAGGTTCTTTTGTCATAAGTGTCTAGTGCTTTAACATGTTCTTCAATCGCACAATAGATGTTAGAAGAATTAGCTAAAAGAGATAAGCTTAGCAAAATATACATCAAAAACATAACTTTTCTTCTCATAATGTAGCCTTTCCTTTCTTGATGAAAGGTTGCATATGAATACAAATTACATATTTTATTTTTTTGCTCAACCTTAACTACATGCTATTTTTTATTTCTTGTATTTTTGTTATTTACCTTTTAGTTTTTCTATTATCGGTAAAGTTTGATATATCTGGTAGTTTTCTTTAGTAACTAATATTAAAAATCCTTTGTGCGCCAATAATTTTACCGGTTTCTCTCTAAATGGTTCCTCGTGAAATATTTTAGCTGAATATTTCCCATCATCTTCTTCAACAAGTACAGCCATTTTGAGCTTGTTGCCTGATATAGAATGATAAAGTATGAAGATATTCCCTAATGAATCGATTGCAAAACTGATAATCTCAACATCTTTCAATTCTTCGACAAATATCGCCTTAAAAAATCCTTGGGGGTAAATGTATTGAAAAATATGGTTTGAAGAATCTCTAATAAATAAACTGTCTTCAAAAGTTAAAACTTCTTCAAATTGTCGGGCATCTATACCCTCATATTTTATTCCTGCTGTTGCAGGAACTGAAGAAAGAACCTCACCTGATATCGTCATCATGATAATTTCATTTTTCTTTTTATCGATAAGCCAAAAATCTCCTTTCTTTAAAGATCCATTTTGAATATATCCAAAATTATTAGGCGAGGAAAGCAATAAGTCATTTTTTGAATCAATTCCTACGTCTATTGTATTGACTAAATCACCTTCTAAAGAGAAAACAACTACTTCCTTTATTTTTTCCGAATAACCAACATAGTACACTGAACCTTCACCTGGTATTCTTCCTAATTTTACAGAGATTAAGTTACTTAATTCGTAAT
Organism: Petrotoga sp. SL27; assembly: GCF_002924605.1. Taxonomy (NCBI): domain Bacteria; kingdom Thermotogati; phylum Thermotogota; class Thermotogae; order Petrotogales; family Petrotogaceae; genus Petrotoga; species Petrotoga sp. SL27. The sequence continues at coordinate 223,149 of NZ_JAIP01000012.1, forward strand.
CTTGATATTCTTCTTTCGGAAATGTGTGAGCAATACTGTGTGTCGTATAATCTTCAGGTCTCATAAATGAGTAGATTTCGATAAAATTTTCCACAAGGAGGTTATCCGGATCAGAGTAAACATAAAACTTATTATCGAAAAAAGAAAATGCATCCGTAATTGGGGAAGGATTATCAACTGCTAAAGTAAGAGACAAAGTTTGAGATGGGGAAATATTCATAAACATATCTTCCTTTTCCCCCTTTGCTTCGTTAGCAAATAAACTGCTAACACCAAAAGCGGTAAACATGAATAAGAGAACAAATAACAACATCCTCTTTTCAATAATCATTTTCATTAAAATCCCTCCATTCTATGTTTGTTCGTTTTTAATATAACCAATATTTTTCGTTTTTCTTTTATATAATACCATACTTCACTTTATTTTTTAGATTAGCTTGGAAGTGAATATTTTATGTTAGGAATATTTATATGATTAATCAATCTGGCAAAGGTTTGTTACATTCAATTTTGAATATACCGATACTTTTTTGAAGGGAAAGATTCCCGGGAAATGTTCCCCCTTTATCCTTTTAATAAAGTTCATCCAACACTGAAACTCCCTTGATCGACAAAAGCAACTTTTGCATTAATAAAGATTAGGTTATTTAGAATGTTCAATTAATATCAGGAACTAGGACAGGATATCTAGGAACATATGCTGACCAATTACCGTAATCAGTTATTTTCCCCCAAAAATTCCTGTATTGAGCGTTTCCATAATGGTACCACAAGTACCAATCAACATACCAATAAACCCATTCACCAGGTTGGAGAGTAACTTCGCCTCCAATAGTGTCCGTAACTGTGTACCCTTCCGAATAACCTATTTCAGCTTCTACTACGTGACTAAATCCTGCAGATGTTGAGATTGTAACGCTTTTTGACACCGAACGGCTAAACGATGCTGTGATTGGAACATCATTTGGATTATCCTGAGTTTGACAGTTACAAAAACGTAAGAATTCTAAAATAGGCATGAATAATTGCAAAAAAGCGTTTTTTGCTTTCTCTGTTTTTCAAAAGTGTCACTACATGCCTTTCTTTTCCTTTGTTTATCAGTGTTTTAGACTTGCGTTTTCGCTTTGCTCCTTTCTAATCCTTTAATTTCCTTATTTTCGTTCTGTAGTTTTAGTTTCTCTATGAATTCCTCATATGGGGTTACTACTTTTGGAATTGGTATATTAAGTATCTTCAATATCTTCTGAGCCAAAAGATTCATGTTAGTCCTAATGGCAAAATGCTGTTCGTTGGGTTTAATATCTATGTATTCCATGTTTTTAATCGCTTCTCTTATCTTTTCGTGTGAGTATTCTATATTGTTCCTTTCTAGTTCTAATTCTAGCGTTCTTTGCATTATGTAAGATACGAAACTCATCACAATGTGTCCCTTTATCCTTTTCTGTGTCCAATGAAATATCGGTCTTGTCTCAAGATAATTCTTTAGTGTTCTGAAGCTTTCTTCCACTTTCCACAAGGTATGGTATTGCTCTAATATCTGTTTTGGATTCAACTGTGTGTTGGTTATTATTCCATAGTATCCGTCATATTTTTCGTCTTTTCTATCTTTTTCTGCCCTTTCCTTTGAATGTATTATGAGTAATCTTTTACCCTCGTATTCTGTTTCTCTGTATTCAATCCCTTTTGCTATTTCAGTGAATCCTCCATCGAATATATCCACCTTTTTTAACTGTTTTATCGATTTACCCACTATGAATTCGTAATCGGAATTCTCTACTATTTCCATATTGGTTCTACTCATCATCCCTCTATCAGAAACCACTATTACCTTTCCCAACTGATATCTCTTTTTCATCACCTCTATCGTATCTTTGAACGTATGCCCTTCGAACGTGTTACCTGGATATATATCAAAACTAACCGGCATCCTATCCCTATCTATCGACATCCCTAAAACTACCTGTGATTCGTTGAACTTCTTATCTTTCGAATACCCCATCTGTAGTAACTCGTTCGTTTGTTGTGTCTCAAAGGCTAATGTCGTTACATCGTAAAACACTAAATCTACTACAGAATTGAATAAACTCATCCTTTGACGGTACAGATGTTTCTCTAACTCTTCCTTCTTTTGCGCTAACACATCTAGCGTCCTGTACATCCATTGTAAAGCTATCCCTTCTTCGTCTGTTTCTGCCTCATCTATTCTTTTGAAGCCGTAGTAATCTAGTTCTTTGAATATTCCCAACTTACTTTTCGGTTCTATTATTCTGTTCATAACCATTATTTTCAGCAAATCTTCTACATCGAACCTTATCTTTTTATCCATCTTTTCAAAGAACTTATCCATCTCATACCTTTCAAACAATTTATCCACTATTACCTTTATTCCGTAATTCTTCTTATCAGGTGCTTCCTCAACACTATTCAAATTCACATAACCTTTTATATCATATATCTGTACGAATTTATCGACAATATTTTCCACTTCTTTTCTACTGATAGTATCGATTCTACCCAAATTAGCGATAATCTTTTGTTTGTTCTTACCGTTTTCACGGTAACTTTCTACTATTCTTAAGTATTCTTTCCCTTGATTGTTTTTTACGGTTCTAACATACATCCAAATCATCTCCCAACTTCATAATGTCTTTAATATTATACCACAGAAATATTATGAAGTCAAGAGAATAATATATTTAAAAACTAAAAAAGTGTCACTACATCAAAAAAATTTTTTTCAAAAAAATAGGTGTTTTATCCCCTCAAACCCGCTTTCTTCCGTTCGGTTTACTGAAAAATCATCTCTCAACTGTCAAACTCAGGGGTTCAAATATGTATCGATAAAGTATTACAGAGGGAACCTTTGCTGTTTCTTTTTATGTTTTTGAAGAGGAAGAAAGAGAAGAATTCAACAAAGAATAGTTCTTTGAATATTGAAACTTTGTTTGGATTAGACATAATCTTTTTATTGACAGGAATACAATCCACCCATTATCTTATTTCAATGGTTATTAATTATCATTTAATATGATATCTAAACAATTATTTTGTTAGATATACTGATATTATCCATCGTCACGTTTGTTTTTTCCTTTTTTCTTATACGGCGTTTTATGAGTTATAGCGTTATACCTTAGCTTCTTCTTATAATTATTAAGTTTGTCTTTTAATCTTTCAAAAAAATTATTTTCCTCTTTGCTTTTTCTTTGTTCAAGTTTTTTCTTTTTCATAATTATCCTACCTCTTTGCATATGAATTCTTACTGACTTTACAAACTCTGAAACCTTGTATATAGCTCCCCTTTGCCCAGCAACCTACCCATAAGGAAAGATAAAATAGCTTTGCCATATTCTTAAATCTCTTTAATCTGGAATCGTTAACACTACAGTCTCTTTTGTTATCTTTTTCCCAGCTACTACTGTGAAGAAAAATAAAAATACCCCTGCTCCTAACAATATCCATAACAGTATGTCATTGAACTCTTCTGTCACAGGAAAAGTTGAAGTCAAATAACTGCCACCAAAAATAACTGTGAATCCTATTATAAAAAACAAGAGGTTCTATTACCAAAATAGTAGGTATTTAAACTTTCATACAACCAACTGACTTTCTATTATTTCTTTGTAAATGGGAGCATTTTTTAATAACTCTTCATGTACTCCTTCTCCTTTTATCTCTCCATCTTTCAACAGTATCACTTTGTTAGCCTTTCTTATCGTTGACAATCTGTGGGATATTATTATCAAAGTCATCTTGTACTCTTTCAATTCATCGAATATTTCTTCTTCTGTCTGTGAATCTACCCCTGACGTTGCTTCATCCAGTATCAATACCTTTGGTTCCCTTATCAATGCTCTTGCTATCGCTACTCTCTGCCTTTGCCCATCTGATAGCTTACTTCCCCTTTCTCCTACTACAGTATCGTATCCTTCATCTAAAAGCCCTATGAATTTATCTACCTTCGCTTTCTTTACCGCCTTCATGAATTCTTCTTCAGTGATTTCATCATCCAACATTATGTTTTCTTTGACCGTCATGTTGAATAAGGGTTCGTTACCTCTGACTAACTTTATCTTTTCTCTGATTTCTTGTAATTTGTAATCTGTTATGTTTTTATTCCCTAATAGTATTTTACCGTTTGTGGGATCATATAATCTCACAAGAAGACTCACCATAGTACTTTTGCCAGATCCACTTGTTCCTACCAACGCTACCTTTTCGTTTTTGCCAAAGAAGAGATTTATGTTTTTCAAAACTATCTCGTCTCTGTATTTGAATGAAACGTTTTTGTATTCGATGTTGTAATCCTTAGGGAAAAGATATATACCATCACCTTCCTCTTCTGGCATATCGAGGATTTCAAAGAATCTTTCAGCTAGAGGTTCAACCCGTTGTAGTTGAACCAAATTTTCATTTATGATCCCTATGGGTTCGTATATCCATGGCACAAAAGAATAAAAAGCTATTAAAGTTCCCAAAGACATGTTCCCTCTTATCACAAGTAATCCTCCCAATCCTAATATAATCACAGGAATTACATAACTGATAAAAAAGGCTATATTTAAAATAGTTATTTGAAATATCCCTGCTTTAGTCGCCTGCATAGACCAATTTTCCGCATCCTTGGAAAATGAATTTGAAAAGTATTTTGTTTTCCCAAATACTTTAATAATTAATTGACCATCTAACTTTTCTTTTATAGAAGAAGTTAATTTTCCAAAAGATTTTCTTTCTATTTTTGAATAATTCTGCAACTTTGTTTGCGAACTTCTGATAATAAGCCAATAGAAAGGTAAAGAAGCAAGTACTATCAAAAATAATTGCCAATTCAGATAAGTCAGTATAGCAGAAATAACTACTAAATTCAAAAAGTTTAAACACATGGTTGGTAATACAAGAGCCATTG